>DAHXMQ010000213.1 GCA_027371625.1 Candidatus Methanoperedentaceae archaeon
TCATTTCTTCCTCTGGCGAAAAACGTTTCCTTCGCGGCGGAAAAGTTTCGGGGGGATTTTATCTGCTTGGTGCCGTTGACGATTCAAAATCTGTTTGCATTTGTGAAGGTTTTGCTACGGGGGTTTCTATTCACGCGTCGACAGGATTCCCGACGGTAATCTCATTCAGCGCTGGGAATCTTTTGAGTGTCGCGGAATTATTTCGAGAAAAATATCCTCACGCAGATTTTATTTTTTGTGCCGATAACGACGTGAAAGGAATCTCTCAAGCCACTGAAGCCTCGAAAAAAATTAACGCGCGTCTGGCAGTTCCTTCATTTAAAAATTCTGACTCAAAGGCGATGGATTTTAACGACTTGTTTTGTCTTGAGGGAAGCGACGTTGTCCGGGGGCAAATCGAATCGGCAGAGAGCGCGTTGAAAAAATCGATTGTTATAGTTTCAGCGGGAAAACTTTCTGAATTGGCTGATGCGATTGAGGAAGTTCTTGTGCGGGAAAATCAGCGGCTTAATATTTTTCAGCAGGGAGGGTTATTGATAAATCTCTTTGAGGAAACCGGCTTTTTGACAGTCGCCCCGCTCGATAGATTTCGCTTCCGCGACCTCGTTTCCCAGGTTGTGGATTTTCGCTCTCCGCCTGTTCGGGGGAATCCGGCGGGAAAACTTTTAGACTGCCCGACATCTGCCGTCGAAATCCTTTTGTCTCGTCGAGGTTCCTGGCATATTCCTGAGTTATCTGGAGTCGTCGAATCTCCCACAATTCGACCGGATGGAAGCATTTTGACGACACAGGGTTACGACGAGGTGACGCAACTCTTTGTTCATTTCCCGACTTCATTGAGAATTTCGGTTCCTGAGAATCCCTCCAAAGACGACGCGCTAAAGGCTCTTGAAATTTTAAAAAAACCTTTCGTCGATTTCCCTTTTTTTGACGAAGCCTCGCGTTCAGTATTTTTAGCGGCTATTTTTACCGCTTTAATTCGCAGACGTTTGTCCAGCTCTCCAATCTTTGGTCTTGACGCTCCGGTAGCTGGTACTGGAAAAAGTCTTTTGGCTGATTGTGTCGGTTTGATTAGCGCGGGTCGAAACGTTCAAGCTATTTCTTTTGGGAAGGACGATGAGGAAGTTCGGAAAAAAATATCGAGCGCTTTGCTTGCGGGGCAATCTATTATTAATTTCGATAACGTCAGTCATCCAGTCGGCGGAGATTCTTTGTGCTCCGTTTTAACACAGGATTTTTACGCTGACCGGCTTCTCGGAAAAACGCAGATGATTTCTCTGCGGACAAATGTGCTCTTTTTGGCGACTGGAAATAATTTAGCTTTTGTTGGCGATTTGGTGCGTCGAGCGCTTGTTTGCCGGTTGGATGCGAAAGTTGAAAAGCCCGAGAGCCGCGAGGGATTTAAAATTAAAAACTTGCGCGAGCATGTTATCAGGAATCGGGGAGAGCTTCTTTCCGCCGCGCTGACTATTTTGCGGGCTTATCGAGTCGCAGGGGCTCTCCCGATTAAACCTTTTGGAAGTTTTGAAGAGTGGTCTGAGCAAGTCCGGGCTCCTCTTGTTTGGCTCGGATGTGCTGATCCCGTCGAGACCCAAACTCGAATCTCCGATATTGACCCGGCAAGAGAGATTTTGAGATTGCTTCTGGAATCTTGGTTGTCAGCGTTCGGAGAACAGCCGATGACTGTTAATGCTGTCTTGCAGGTTGTCGACACTCATCTCGATTTGAAAAACGCTCTTTCCCAGATTTGTTCCGGCTTTGAGAAATTGGATTCGCGGAAGATTGCGAGTTTTTTACAAAGGAATCTTGACCGCCCAATCAATCAACTGAAAATTTCGAGGCTGGAACGGAAATCTCACGGCGCTCAGCTCTATCAAATTGAGACAGTCGGGCGAAGAGTGGCGACTGCCGATGATATCCGAGAAATTTTTGGCGTGAAAGATGCGCCAATCATGTCGTGAAGGAGGAGGATGTAAAATGATGTTGTCAAAAAGTAATGAGATTCGTTCGGAAGGAAAGCCGCTACCGGAGGAAGAATATGTCGATGTTGATTCTATCAATCAGCCAATCAGGTGGAGCCCTTCGACAGGAGAATCGGAAATCGCGGGTGTTCTTGAAAAAATTGAGATGCTTGAAAATCACGGGAAGCCGTTTCCCGTTTATTTTATTCGGAGTTTAGATGGCGTGGTTTATAGTATCTCTGGTTACACTGTCCTTCGTCAAAAAATGGATGGTGTCACTGAAGGAACGCGCATTAAGATTGCCTATCTCGGTACGTCTGAAAAATCAGGGGCTCTTATGTTTAAGGTCTCTGTCCATGCCTGCGACGTAAAAAACTTGTCAGTCGGGTAAATTCCTTCGTCGATTGTGCTGGGAGGCGCGCGGTCTGACGCTTCCCGGCGCTTTGTCGATGGGCGGAAAAATCAGTCTTTTAAGTGAGCTTCTCTCATTCTTTGCTGATACCGGGGAGATGTTTTTTTATGGCGGCGCAATATGCTTCTTCCTCTGGTGTCGACTTTACGGCGTTAGCTGGGCGCATATTCCGAAAAGAGGCGCGACAAATACTGACGCTGTGTTTTAAAGTGCGCAAGATGCCGGGGTTAATTTTATTGCGGCGCTCTTCTATTTCTTTATTCCAAATCTTTTGACTAGAGGGTGATTCCTCGCCGAAGATTACAAGCCACTTATCAATCCAAGCCCAGTATGGAATATGGTTTTTGTTTAAGCTTGCCGTGTACGGGACCCATAATCCCAACCAATAATATCTGCCGAGTTTTTTCACCTGGCTTCCACGGCGATGCGAGGAAAATTCATTGAAACGAGCCAGAAAATATTCTGATTGTTTAACTAGACGGAAAAGGATATCGCGCAAAATCTCTTTTGTCACTGAATTAGCAGTTTCTCTCCTGCGCTTACATTGTTCTAGTTTTAAGAGTAAGTTCGCTTTTTTGTTTTTTTGAGTCTTGTTCAACTTTTTGGGAAGCAGGCTGATTTCATCACTGATTTCTTTCTCTTCTTTTCTATAAACATCTGTTAAAGCGCTGTCTGTGAATGCCAGCCCAATCAAACCAACATCCGCTTCAAAACTGATTTCTCCATTTCCGCCCCAATTCAATAGCGGTGAGTCGCAATGTCCTAATAAGAGTCTGAGTTTGTCTGCATATTTCTTGATATCCCGCAAATTCCCTTTGCTCCATTTGAAGGGCGCTTCATTCTCGTTGCTTCGTTTTAAGAACCGCAAACAGCTCGATACCGTGCATTCTATAAAACTCTGATTCCCGCCTTTCTGAATCAGTTTCCCAATGCTTTCGTGAATCAAAGGTGTTTCGCTATCGAACTCCGATGGGATAATAAGCGCTGCGCTCGGGCTATAGGGTCCTTGAATGATTTTTTTGTCTCTGATTGAATGGAGCGCTTTCTTCGTTGGCACAAGTCATTTTAGCGTTTTTCATCCTCCCTTAAAGCGTGAAAAATAATTGATTTGGAGGATGGTGCCCCGATTATCGCGGATGCAACAATATAGTCAATGGTTAGAAAACCTACAAGTCGCTAAAAAAGGAGAAAAAACACACATGAAGAAAACTGATGAAGGAAAACACACCGAGCTTGGACCCAACGGTTACCGTACTGGCTACGACAAGTCTGGGAATTGGGTGGAATGGATCCCAGATGAGGAAATGCCGGGAAGAGAGTCCCCGACGATTCTCCAGAGGGGTGCGGAGGAGATTTCACGAGTCGCTGCCGAGCTGCGCGAACAAATTCGGTGGCACCAAATACAAATTGCGTTCGAAAGCATCAGGCTCGGGGAAAAACATGTTTCTGCGGGGCAGTTGAAAGCGATGAAACGCGAGGCTCGGGAAATCGAGCGGAAATATGAGCGAAAATATGGGCGAAAAAATATCGTTGAGAATGAGCTTGAAGTGGGTTTCTTATTTGGGAAATACTCGATGCTGAGTTGGATTCGTGGGGCTGAGTGGATTAATTCTCTGGACACATGATGGTTTGAAAACCTGAAAATTAAAATCGGACTCATTTTCAAAAAGACGGGAAAATTCCGGAGACGCGGTTAAGTGGTGTTTTCAGGGGATAAAACATGTCAAACGAAAATTGCAAGATGCTCCCTATTTCCTTAGGGTCTATTAAGGAACCTGCGCGCAGAAAGCCCCTCTTAGGAGGTCGCTTGGTGGAGGGCGCTATCACAACTCTGTACGCTGACGGAGGGCAGGGAAAAAGTCTGCTCGGATTAGCAATGGCAACGGCGATTTCATCGAGTATGCCTTTTTTAGGCTTTGAGATGCCAGCTGGTCCGATTCTCTACCTCGACTTTGAACTAAGCCTCGAGGAACAAGCTCGGCGCGCATATCGCGTCGCTCGGGGAATGAAACTACCCAAGCCCCCTCATGATTTATTTTACCTTCGTATGTCCGAATCACTGCCGAAATGCGTCTCTCAGATTAAAATTTTAATCGAAAAATATAAAAGCGTTTTTTTAATCCTCGACTCTTTTGGTCCCGCTTGTGGAGCGAATCCCGAAGCCGCGAGTGACGTCGCTGCTCAGTTTAACACGCTCCGAACATTGGGGGTTTCCGTCCTGCTGATTGACCATCAAACAAAACTGCAGGAGGGGCAGGACTACAAGAAAAAAACTCCCTTCGGTTCAGCGTATAAGTTTAATCTTTCGCGTTCTATTCTGCATCTTGAGCGCGTTGAATCATCTGACAAAAGTTCAAAGTTAATCCTCCGCCATACGAAAAATAATTTTGGAGCGCTTTGCGAAGACCTGCCAATCGTCGCCACTTTCGGCGAAGATATTGTTTTCAGTCTTGGCGACAAAGCCGATAAGGCATTTGCTTCCGCTCTATCCGCATCGGAGCAAATTTTAGGCGCTCTCCAGAAGGACGGGGAAATGACCGTCAGGGAATTGTCAGAAAAATTATCGTTGCCGGAGCGAACTGTCTCCAATATCATGCCTCGCCTTGAATTTGAGAAAAAGGTATCAACACAAGGGAAACGCAGTCGTGCAAAACTTTGGGGAATCTCTTCCAACTCCCCGCAGAATTAATGCTTACTGACAGGGATTTGGGGGCTTATCCTGTATGGGATTTTTTCTTACCGAAAACGCTGGATTCTCAATTGTTAGCGGAGTTATCTTTGAGTTATGACTCTTCCAAGCGACAAAATTATCTGCTCTGATGAGGAATCCTTCCCGGCTTCTCTACTAGCAGATTCTTTTGACCCTATCATCGTGGATCCGCCGCATTCTCCTTCTCAGTCGGCTAAATTAATTTGCGGCGAGGCGGCTTCTGTCTTGAAAGAGAAGTTTCCCGACAATCATTTTGATTTAGCAGTTACTTCTCCGCCTTATGATAAGTTACGAAATTATGGATCTTCTGGCTTTGTATTCGATTTTCAAGAAATAGCTCGTCAGATATTCAGAGTTTTAAAACCCGGAGGTGTTCTTGTCTGGGTGGTCGGAGATAGTGTTGGGAAAACCGGTAAATCCTTTACCTCTTTTAGACAAGCTCTCTATTTCAAAGAGATTGGATTTTATGCTCACGACCACATGATCTACGAGAAAAACACATCCTCTTTTCCGGCGAGAAGAAACGGTAAACGATACACTCAAATTTTCGAGAATATGTTTGTTTTGAGCAAATTGACTCCGCCAAAAACAGCGAATCTTATTTTCGACAAGCCGAATCGCTGGGCCGGGTGGATAAATTGGGGAAAAAAGTCCCATAGAAACGTGGAGGGGGAATTGGTTGCGGGGAAAGATATAAAGCCTGTGCCTGAATTCTCCCCGCGCAATAATATATGGCGCTACAACGTGGGAGCTGGCTACGGACAGAAGAGCAAAATTGCTTACCGGCATCCGGCAACTTTCCCTGAAGCTCTGGTCAAAGATCATATTTTATCTTGGTCCAATGTAGGAGATACTGTACTAGACCCGTTCGTCGGAAGCGGCACCACCGTGAAGGTAGCGAAGATTCTTGGTCGAAATTCTGTCGGCATTGACGCTAATCCCGATTATATTGAACTAGCTAAGTTAAGACTAGGCGAGGAAAGTATCGCGGAAAATAAATTACGTGTCCCACGTACGGATCCTGTTCTCGCCCCTAAAGGGAAGAAGCACCTCGGGGAATTCGAGTAGTTAATGGTTGGATGTTGGAAAACCCAGAAATTATTAATAAACAAGGAGAGTAAAATGACACAAACAAATTGGAATAATGGCGTTCATTTGAGAAAAACTACGCCATTTACTGCTTCGAATCTCAGCGAAGGGAGGAAATAACCATGAAACTGCGACAAGCAATTAGACGTCCCCATCCCAAAACACCTTACTCATCTGATGAATTCTCTGTTGAAATTTCGTCCGGGGAAATAGGTTTTGACGAAATAAAAAATCCGCAAAAACTTCAGGGCGTCGGGAAAATTCTTTCTTGCCTTGCCACCGAAATTATTTATTCCGAAGCTCTACGAAACGGGAATATCGCCCCTGCGGATTTTGAAAAAGCGCTTTCGATTTACGGCGAGGAAAGAGCGTGGCTGGAAAAAAATAGGAAATCGCCATGAAGCGAGAAGATAAATTTACCCAAAAAATTAGGCGGTTGTCGTCTAAACAGGTCTCTCTATCGGGACTGCGTTTTGTGAGCAAACACAATAATAAGATGTTTTGGAAATTTCACAGGCGAAAATATTATCCGAAATGGAAGCCCGAAGCCGCAAATTTAGAGGTCAAATCATGATACACGTTGGTTCGTCAATCAAGATGTCAGAAATTAAATCCGGCTCTGTTCAACTTCTATTTGAATCTCCGCCTTATGAGAAGATGCAGCAATGTTGCGAAGATTCGGGATGCTTGACTAATTTTCAAGGGAAAGCATTCGTTGATGAGTTTAAGAAGTTTCTGCCCGAGCGCTTAAGAGTTCTATCCGATACTGGCTCCTATGTCTTGAACTTCCAGGCTCAGGTCATTGATGGCTTCACGTCTCCGTCAGAATTTTTACTGCCAGTGGCTGTTGTTGACGCTGGTTTTCACTTAGTTCAAGCCCACCACTGGAGTAAACCCAATGCGATGCCATTTTCCACGGATAAGCGGCTCAAGAATTCCCATGAATACTTTTGGCATTTCGCGAAGTCAAGGGAGTATGTTTTCAACAAAGATTTTATTCGGGAGCCTTCTGAATGGGCATCTAAAGATTCTCGCTCAGAGAAATACAATCCATTAGGCAAGGACCCGGGGAATGTGTTTTCTCTTCCGAAGTCTCAAGACCAAGAAAGCTTTAATCACCCTGGAAAAATGCGGAAAGATATCGCTACCCGCTTTATCAAACTTCTCAGTAATCCTGGTGATTTGGTTCTCGACGGTTTTTCTGGTACGGGGCAGACTGGCGTAGAAGCCTTGGCGTTGAATAGGAAATTTGTCGGCTACGAACTACACTCTCAGCGAGCGGAAGAAGCTCAAAAGAGACTCGGTATCAATAGAATGGAGGACGTGATTATGACTAAGACGTGGTTAAACGCTGAAGAAGTTGCCGCCTACACAGGCTTGGCTTTAGCAACGGTTCGCACTAAGACCTGTCGCGGGCAAATTCCGACACATAAAATTGGGAGAACGCCTCGATATCACCGAGATGAAATTGACTCGTGGATTAGAAATGGAGGAAGAATGGAAGGACTCAACATACAACAATCTCCAACAACTCCCAACTTGACTTAATGGTCTCTGTCCGCTATTGTCCTATAGAGGTGAATTTATGGCTAATGGTATTTGGGTTCGTAAAAGGTCTTCTGATAAACCGCCTGAAGTTTGGATTGTATTTAAAGACCAGTTAGGCAAAAGACACAGGCAAAAAATTGGAATTGACGCGTCCAATATGCGCCGTTTGGCTAAAGAAGTCTTGGATAAAAAACGAGGGGAGATTGTTAGCGGGAAATATTTCCCCGAGCGTAAAGGCGCTTCCTATACTTTGGGGCAAGCGTGCGCTAAATATATCCAACTCTGGGTGCCTCAACTCAGAAGTGACTTTTCAAGGCGTCGTATTGAGGAAACGCCACAGGAGTTAAAAGCCATGAAATTAGTCGATATAACGCCGGAGATACTTCAATTTCATTACAACGCCAAACTACTTAAAACTTCGCCCTCGACAGCGAATCGTTGGCTTTCCGTCATTAAATCCGTTATCAATCGAGCGATAGAGTGGCACGATTTCTATGGCGAAAATCCGGCAAGAAAAGTTAAATGCCAGCGCAATAATCCCGCACGAACTCGTTACCTTGACTCGAAAGAAATTATCCGGTTCCTTTCTTGTTGCGACGCGCGTTTAGTTCCTATCGTCTTGACTGCGATTCTTACGGGGATGCGGAAACAGGAAATTCTTGGCTTGCGTTGGGAAAACATTGATTTAAATCGTTCAATAATGAATTTGATTAAGACTAAAACGGGAAAGGCGCGTATAGTTCCAATCTCTCCAAAATTGCGCGAGATTTTGGGTTGCATGTCTCCCCAAAAAGATGGGCTGGTCTTTCGCCTTGCCGATATTACTTTTAGAAGGCTTTTTGATAAAGCGCGGGCGAAATCCGGCTTGCGCCATTTTGTTTTTCATGATTTAAGAAGGACTTTTGGAACGCATTTCATTTTAAAAACCCAGGATCTAAATAGTCTGCGGGTAATTCTCGGGCATTCTACTCTACAAATGACTCAGCGATATCTTGGCGTTACGGAAGAAGTTCTTCACCATGGTGTGGCTTTGGTCGATGGCGTGGTCCCAGCTACTACCGATGTTATGGGAGATTGCCCTACATTGCTGGATGTTGACGTTCCTTTGTTAGGACACCGCGTTGGACACCAAGCCTCTTTGCATGAAAAACAAAATGGCGCAAGC
>DAHXMQ010000134.1 GCA_027371625.1 Candidatus Methanoperedentaceae archaeon
CAATATATGAACCCATAAAGGAAAAAGGCGGAGGTGCATATTTCTTTCTTGAGAAAGGGATTGTAAAAAATCCAAGGTACAGCGAGGTTCCTGATATTAGGCATCTTGCCACTTTTAATGTCAAGGAACTGGGGTTGCAGAAAGGGAAGGAGATGTACGGGCTTGTGAGGGATTTGCACAAACTTGAGTTTTTGACAAAACCGCAGGAGTATGGGTGGGTATTTGAAAAGATGCAGGAATAAACAGCAATACTTTTAAATGCCCTCGTTATTGTACATCCCATGATCAGGGTATCGGACATTGCAGTTTATTTGAAATGCCCAATGATGTGCTATTTCTTGAACAAGGGACACAATCTGGTAAATGAAATTACTCCTGCATACCTTGAACGCCTGATCTTGAAAGAGATGGCTTTAACCTATGGCGATGCGTTTAACGCGCTGGATAAACTTTCTTTTCTTGGCGATTCTCTCGATAGGATTTCTGATGAGATTCGTATAATCTACCGCACTGAGTTATCAGGGATAGATGCCAGAACGCTGGCAGATTCGGTATCGAACGTCCGTTCCTACCTTGAAAACATCTGCTCAAACATCTCCTCAGACGATTTTTA
Source organism: Candidatus Methanoperedentaceae archaeon (assembly GCA_027371625.1). Taxonomy (GTDB): domain Archaea; phylum Halobacteriota; class Methanosarcinia; order Methanosarcinales; family Methanoperedenaceae; genus Methanoperedens. Next base: position 614 of record DAHXMQ010000134.1, read on the forward strand.
CACCAGCGAAATTGTCGATGAACCCCTGCTGCAGTCTGAAAAATTAGGATTGTCCGGAAGCCCGGATAGATTGGTAAAAATAAACGGGGAACTTGTTCCATCGATAATAAAAACCGGTAACATGCCCCAGAGCGGCGTCTGGAGCAGCGACAGGCTTGCGCTTACCGCATATTCGATACTTGTGGAAGAAAAGTATAATTCATCGGTAGAAAAAGGATTTGTGGAATATGCGCGATGGGGCAAGGTGAGAGAGGTTTTGATCAAACGGCATGAGCGCAGAAAGGTTCTGACGATAAGGGACAGGATTAAAAAGATACACGAAGGCTTCATGCCTGAGAAACCGAAGGATGCGCCGTGCGAGCACTGCGGTTTCACGGGAATTTGCGATGTGAAATCAACACTGGTGAGCAGGTTTTTTTGATGAAAGGGAAAGGATTATAAAACGGGGTCGTAACCTATGAAAATCGCACGTGATACATTAAAATTCATAATCGAGGTAAGCAAATCCTCAGCGCCGAAGGAGTTCGCCGGAATGCTCTCAAGCGATGGCGATATTATAACAGAGGTTGTAATCGTCCCGGGTACAGAATCAAGCGATGAGAGTGCCGTAATGCAGCTCTTCATGCTACCAAACATACACACGATAGGGACTGTCCACAGCCATCCATCGGGCAATTTAAATCCTTCTTCTGCAGACCTTGAATTGTTCGATAAAAAAGGGCGATATCATATCATTGTCGGTTCGCCGTTTACTCTCTCAAGTTGGAGATGCTATAATAATAAAGGAGAAACTGTCAAGCTTGAGGTGGTTGATTATGAGTTTGAGGAAGAGGAGAACGGGTGATTATTTCTTCTTTCGCGTTTCTATCTCTTTCTTAAGCCATGGAGCGACATCAGCCCCGTGAACGAGAGTCTTCAAGTCGTCTTTTAGATTGATTGGCTTTACCTTGATCAGCCATCCCTCGCCATAGGGGTCTTTCACTAAAAGCCCGAGCTCATCCTCGATATTTTCGTTGACTTCGGTGACAGTGCCGCCTACAGGCATCAGCAAACCCCCAACCCATTTTGCAGACTCAAGTGAGCCAAATGCCTCCCCAGCCTCGAATTCATCATCCTCCATCGGAAGGTCTATGAACTCTATGTTGCCTGCAGCCTTTGCACCGAAGGCATCCATGCCAACAGTGACCGTACCATTCTCTTCTACTCTTGCCCATGTGTGATCCTTGGTATAATACAGTTCATCGGGAAGGTTATATCCATCTATGTCCGCCATATTTTATCCTCATCTTCATTGATTATTAAGTCGTATATATACTTAATTATGCATACCGATTGCGCTCTTTTGCGATTAATCTGCGGTAATATTCTACCGCATATTCCACATCCATTGCAGAACCCTCAAGAAACTCTCCTTTAACTTTTACAAGCCATTCGTTATAAGGGTCGCTGTTAATGATGTTCGGGTCATCCCATAGTTTTTCATTGACCCCTGTAACAGTTGCATCAAAAGGAAGGGTTATCTGCGAAACAGCTTTTATGGTCTCGTAGGCAACGAGCATGTCACCTTTCTTTATCTTATCCCCTTTTTCTGGCAGGTCGATATGGACTATCCCTTTGGACATGGATTGACCCAGTTGCGTGAGCCCGATAATGATTTCCTTATCCTCCTGCTTTAACCATACATGGTTTTTGAGGTAATACCTGTCCTCAGGGAACTCGAACTCGTATGCTTTCATGATGCTTAGAATCTGAAGATGGGTATAAAATACTTTTGCAATGGAATATCTTTATCATATCTTCGCCTTTTTATGAACGATGCTCAAGGCAGTGATTTTCGACATGGACGGCGTGCTTGTGGATTCCATGCCCTCTCATGCAGACGCTTGGAAAATAGTGTTTGCCGAGGCAGGAATCTATATCAG
>DAHXMQ010000247.1 GCA_027371625.1 Candidatus Methanoperedentaceae archaeon
TTTAGTAGGAACCCAAATTCCACTTTCAAAACTTACAGTAGGCATACCATAATACGGAAAAACCAATCCTCTAAATTTTATGGCCATTCCCTGAATTTTGTCAGAAATTCCTATCATCACATCTTTTTGTGGTATCAAAGCTACATTTGAGGAAGTGCCTTTAGTGTAAACCATTTTTTTCTCGGATGAAGAACTAAGTATTGATAAACAAATCTCTTTCCGGGAGGGCACTTGTGGAGTTGAAGGTGAATTGAACATATTATTTTTTATTGGTCATTTTTTCCATTTGCTTTCTATAATTACTAATCGTATTGATAAGCCAATTACCAACATCTTCAGCTTGTTTAGGTGACATAATAATGCCAACCTTAAAGTCCCTTATTACTATCACATCTGTAGGAATCTCCTCGTCAGTAGGTTTTGGCTTGCCTTCTTCATCATAGTTTATTATTTGTTCTTCAGGTATATCCATATGTTCAAAAAAGAAATCGACCTCAAAATCTCCACGACTTGTCACGCCCCCCATAACGCCATTAACGGAATAATATTGGTAATTTTCAGGCTTCTTATGAATAAATCTAACCTTGGTTGGAATTTTTTGAGGCGTTTCAGTTGTATCCATACATCCTCCTTATAAAAGATAGTTTACAATAAACCCAGCTTTTTATTAAACTTTTGGTTTTAACGATATAAAAATCTATGCATGATGAGGTTCTGTTCTGTCAAGTCTTAGGTGGATAGAATTTATACCACCCCTCTCCCATCTTAGCCTGAAAATATGCCCAGAAGACCCGACATCAAAAAAGTGCTGCTCATAGGCTCAGGTCCGATAATGATAGGTCAGGCGGCAGAATTCGATTTCTCAGGAAGCCAGGCATGCCGCTCCCTGCGCGAGGAAGGGGTCAAGGTCGTCCTCGTCAACAGCAATCCCGCGACCATAATGACGGACACTGATATGGCGGACGCCATCTACATCGAGCCGCTTGAACCCGAAATTGTTGCAAAAATTATAGAAAAAGAGCGCCCGGACGGCATCATCGCAGGGCTGGGGGGGCAGACAGGTCTTAATGTCACGACCGAGCTTGGAGAGATGGGCGTTCTGGATAAATTCAGCGTCGAGCTTCTCGGCACATCGCTTCAGGCAATCAGGGATTCCGAGGACAGGGACCTCTTCAAGAGAAAGATGCTGAGCATAGGAGAAAAGGTGCCTCGCTCAAAGGCTGTTAATACAATTGCCGAGGCTGAGGCGCTGATAGAAGAACTCGGGCTTCCCCTCATCATCCGTCCCGCATATACCCTTGGCGGCGCAGGCGGAGGCATAGCCCGTACGCGGGAGGAACTGATTGAGATTGTCGAGCGCGGGCTTGAGCGTTCAAGGATTCACCAGGTGCTCGTGGAAGAGAGCATCATCGGGTGGAAGGAATTCGAGTACGAGGTGATGCGGGACAAAAACGACACCTGCATCGTTATATGCAACATGGAGAACTTCGACCCCATGGGCATTCACACGGGGGAGAGCATTGTCGTAACACCCTCGCAGACTCTTTCAGACGCAGACCACCAGAGGCTTCGCAGTACTTCTATCAAGATAATAAGGGCGCTCGGAATCGAAGGCGGATGCAATATCCAGTTCGCCGTGCGCGATGACGAGGTTAGGATTGTCGAGGTCAACCCTCGCGTCTCGCGCTCCTCAGCGTTGGCATCAAAAGCCACAGGCTATCCGATAGCAAGGGTAACCGCAAAGATCGCGATTGGCATGACGCTTGATGAGATCACAAACGATATCACCAAGAAAACCCCAGCCTCGTTTGAGCCTACCATCGATTACACGGTCGTCAAGATCCCGCGCTGGCCCTTTGATAAATTCGTCACTGCGGATAAGCATCTCACCACCGCGATGAAAAGCACGGGCGAAGTGATGGCTATAGGCAGGACGATCGAAGAAGCCCTGCAGAAAGCTGTTAGGTCGCTTGAAGTCGATATGTACTTCGGATACAAGGAATGGAGTAGCGAGGAGATACTGGAAATACTGCGAAATCCCACGCATGAGCGGCTATTCGTGATCTACCAGGCACTTCGAAACGGCATAGGTATAGAGGAGATTTCGGGGATAACGAATATAGACCCGTTCTTCATACGGAAAATCAAGAACATAATCGATGTCGAGGATGCGATAAAAGAAAAGCTTTCCATCGACAACCTCTGGACAGCAAAGCGCATGGGATTGAGCGATGAAAGAATAGCGTTTTTGTGCGAAAAAACGAGGGAAGAGGTAAACGACTTACGAAGGGAGAATGGAATCATTCCCACCTACAAGATGGTGGATACATGTGCAGCCGAGTTTGCCGCAGCCACGCCTTACTATTATTCCACGTACGAAGAGCAGTGCGAAGCTTCTCCCACCAAAAAGAAAAAAGTCCTCATAATAGGCTCAGGTCCAATCCGCATAGGTCAGGGCATAGAGTTTGATTACTGCACGGTTCATGCTGTTACGGCGCTCCGTGAGGAAGGTATCGAGACACATATAATAAACAATAACCCTGAGACCGTTTCAACGGATTACGATACCTCTGACAAGCTCTTCTTCGAACCCCTGACGCTTGAGGATGTCATGAACGTGATAGACAGGGAACGCCCCTATGGCGTGATGGTGCAGTTCGGGGGGCAGACATCCGTGAACCTTGCCATCCCGCTCAAGAATGAACTCGATAGAAGAAAAGACCTTGATACCGTTATCCTTGGAACAACGCCTGACGACATGGATATTGCGGAGGACAGGGGACGCTTCAACGGCATGATGAAAAAACTCGGCATTCTCCAGCCAGAGGCAGGGTGTGCCACCAACTACAGCGAAGCTTTCAACGAGGCAAGAAGAATCGGATATCCCGTGCTTGTCCGCCCTTCCTATGTGCTCGGTGGAAGGGCGATGGAAATCGTGTATGATGAAAAAGACCTTGAGCGGTACCTGAAAGAGGCTGTAAAGGTCTCCAACGAACATCCCGTGCTTATCGATGATTTCCTTGATAATGCCGTCGAGATCGATGTTGATGCGATAAGCGACGGTAAGGATGTGCTCATCGGGGCGATAATGGAGCACATAGAGGAAGCTGGCATCCACTCTGGCGATTCAGCATGCGTCATACCCCCGCAGTCGCTGAAGCCTGAAATCATCGCCATTGTTCGCGATTATGTAAAAAAGATAGCCCTTGCTCTTCACGTAGTCGGGGTAATCAATATCCAGATGGCAACCAAGAACGGAGTTGTCTATGTGCTTGAGGCTAACCCGCGCTCAAGCCGCACCATACCCTTTGTAAGCAAGGCTGTCGGACTTCCACTTGCCAAGATAGCGGCAAGGGTTATGGCAGGGCATACACTGAAGGAGCTTGGTTATGCAAGAGATATCATTCCAACGCATGTTTCTGTCAAGGAAGTGCTATTGCCTTTTGACAAACTCCCGGGAGCAGACCCCGTCCTCGGGCCTGAGATGAAAAGCACAGGCGAGGTGATGGGAATAGATTACGATTTCGGAAGGGCTTTTTTCAAGGCGGAATGGGCTGGCGACAATAAGCTTCCTCTCAAAGGCACGGTTTTCATGTCCATAAGGGATGATGATAAAGCGCTCATCGTAAGGGTGGCAAAAAAAATGGCTGCCGCCGGTCTTCACCTTCTCGGTACGCGGGGCACTGCCGCATTTTTGTCTAAAAGCGGAATAGCAATGGAAGTAATAAACAAGGTAAGCGAAGGAACGCCGAACGTGGTTGACCTCATCCATAAGAAGGAGGTTGACCTTATCATAAATACCCCGAGGAGCAAGCAGACTGTGAAGGACGGGTATCACATAAGGAGGGCTGCCGTTGACTTCAGCGTTCCGTATATCACCACGATACAGGCTGCACTTGCTGCTGCAGATGCGATCGAAGCCATGAAGAATGGTGAAATCACGATAAAGTCGCTAAGCGAATATCACTCATGATTCTCGATGCAGGAGAATATATATCTTAATAGCCCAATATCTTGCGATGAGGTCTGACGATGGAAACCACTACCCAGACAATAGAAGCGGTATACGAAAATAACGTATTAAAACCAATTAAGCCTTTAAAAGGCATAATGGAACATGAAAATGTGGTGTTAGTCGTCCGTCCGCGCCCTGTCAAAAAAGGTCTGCGTGAAGTAGCCGGGACACTGACTCATAAAGAGGCAAAAGAGATGCAGAAACTTATTGACGAGGAGTTTGAGAAAATTGAAGGCGAATGGTAAGCTTGCTGCTGATACCAATGCAGTAATCGCCTATCGGGAAGGTATTCCTGCTGTTTGCACTTTAATAGATGGTCCAGATACATTCCTTCTTCCGGTTATCGTTCTTGGTGAGCTGCTGTATGGTGCAATGA
>DAHXMQ010000254.1 GCA_027371625.1 Candidatus Methanoperedentaceae archaeon
TCATCATAATAGCCATTATCCCCGGCTTTGCATCCTGCCTGGGTGCCGATGGAAGGGTAAACATCGGCGTATCGGAAGAACCGAAAAACTCCTTCTCCCACCGCTCGGTTATCTCCTTGAATATCCTCTTATAGGCAATGCAATGCGGATCTACGCCTTTTATTTCGCCATCGGTAGGTGCTATGGCATTATATGGGCATCCGCCACGGCAGAACTTGATGTTCTTGCAATCGGCGCAATTCTTGTCCACATATTCCTTGAAACGGAACATGAGCTTCCATGCCTCGGATTGCGCCAGGTCTTCTATACTCGGATGGTCACGGACATTGCCCATGACATATTTCGGCATCCCCACGAAACGATAGCAGGAGTAGATGCTCCCCTCCGGTCCGATTGCAAACGTATCTCCCATGCAATCGACAAATGTACAAACCGTACCGCGGCTTGTGAACACGCATTTGCACAGGTGGTCGATATTCATAAGTTCAATCCTGCCAATGTTCTCAAGGTATTTATCCAGAAGATAGACCAGCAACTCCCCGTACTCTTCAGGAGCGAGCGCCCATTTTCCGGGATTATCGGAACGCAGCGAGGGAAGCGCGGGATGGAACTTGAGGGTCAAACCGTTCTTGAGGAAGAAGTTGAAGATATCTTCCTTGAACTTAACGGAATAGGATGTAAAGGTGCAGATGAAGCTCACTCTGAGACCTGCAGCCTTTGCGATCTCATAGCCGCGCATGGTCTTCTTGAAGTATCCTTTTCCCCTCTGAAGGTCTGTAAGCTCCTCGGGACCGTCAAGACTTGAACCGATGGGAATATTATACTTTGCAAGGATTTGTGCTAATTCCGGGGTCATTCTCCAGAGGTTGGTCTGAAGGGCAAGCGCAGGTTTCAGGTGGCTTAAGCCCTCGGTCAGTAATGGCAGCGCCTGCTTGTAAAAATCCGCGCCTGCAAGCAGCGGCTCGCCGCCGTGGAATGTGAAGGTAACAGGGTCGTTCCTGAAATTCGAAAGCCACGTGACAACGTCTTTTATGGTCTCTATGCTCATTTTTGGCGAGCCTTCCTCCGAACTCCAGCAATAGCTGCATTTGGAAGGACATCCAAGGGTAGGAATCAGCATCACGTGAAAAGGCATATCATTCTTTGAGATTTCTTCAAACTATTAATAGTTATCCTGCTGCCAGCCATTCTCGAAATTATTTTTTCTTGCCGCATTTTGGACATACATAGGGATATGCGTTTATAGTTTCCTATGCGTCAAGTAATAATGCCAATCCTTAAATAAGAATAGAACCAACAATTGATTGATCAAATATGGCGAGCGAGTTGTTGGATTTGTTAAATAAAGCGATTGCAAGAGAGCTTGGGGTCAGCATACAGTACATGTGGCATCATGTGATGGCATTGGGAATGGAAAGTCCTGAAGTAAAGGATGTTTTCAAGGATATAGCCATAGTAGAGATGAAGCATGCGGAGGATATTGCAGAGCGTCTTTTTTATCTCGGCGGGACTCCAACCACCAAACCCACGCCTATTGCGGTCGGCGGTTCTCTGAAAGAGATGATCGAGGCAGACCTGAAGACAGAGGACGAGGCGGTTGAGATGTACAGGGTAATAATAGACAAAGCCTGCGAAGAAGAGGACACAACCACACGATTGCTGTTTGAGGAGATTCTAACTGCTGAGGAAGAACATAGGCATACGTTCACGATTCTGCTGAAATAGTATCCGCTATTTGCAACCCCTTTATTTCACCTGGAAAATTTAAATCATGTTAATTATGATAATCATGAAAACATTTGTTCGTCGCTACACGATTTAATTCTTTGTTCAAGTCGGTGATGCTGAATTTTAAACTTTCTGCCCTACTCAAATAACGATTTTATTAACCCACCTCTGTTTCCTGTGGAAATATATAAAGCCGTAGCTTTCTCACAGAAATCCTTACATCTTCCCAGATAGTTGAATATCCACATGCCCGTTGATCATAAAATTAAGCAAATCGTAAATGCCCTGGCAGAGAGGGGCAGTGTTCTCGTAGCCTTCTCTGGCGGTGTGGACAGCTCAGTGCTTGCTGCTCTTGCATACAGGGCTTTAAAGAATAATGCAATTGCTGTTACCGCAGACTCTCAGACGCTTGCTCCCGGCGAGCTTGAATGCGCAAAAGAGGTTGCGGAGGAGATAGGGATCCAGCATATCGTTATTTCCTACGATGAGCTTGGCGAGCCTGAATTTGCGAAAAACCCTGTCGAACGATGCTATTACTGCAAGAAGGGTTTGCTGCGCGAGCTAAAAAAACTTGCAGCTATCCATGGAATGAATACCATTATCGAGGGAACTAATGTTTCGGATTTGAAAGCGCACAGACCGGGTCACAGGGCTGTGGTGGAAGAGGGGGTTTATAACCCATTTGTTGAGTTCAATGTCAGCAAGGAAGAAATCTGTGAGATAGCGCATGAGCTTGGTCTTTCTGTTGCTGATAAGCCTTCGATGGCATGCCTTTCTTCGCGTTTTCCATACGGGCAGAGGATAACCACCGATGGATTAAGGCGTGTGGGTGCTGCCGAGGATTTTCTTAGGAAAGCAGGATTTAAGGTCGTGCGCGTGCGCGACCATACAGGTTTGGCTCGCATCGAGATTATGCCTGATGAGATGACACGATTTCTGGCAATGCGCAAGGCTGTTGTTTCTGAATTCAAAAGGCTTGGATTTTCCTATGTTACCCTCGATATCGTGGGTTTCAGGAGCGGGAGCATGGATGAGATATTAGCTCATGCGTGATAATATTCACCTGCTGCGCGCTGCTGCACAGGGGAGCCGCACGGCTCGAAACCTGGTATTCCTATCGCATCGGCACGACACTGTCTGCACAGCCTGAACTGCGGCAGGAATTCCTCAGCGAGCGTTCTTGCTATAGTTAATTCATCGCATTCCGGGGCTCTTGCATTTTCGAACCTGTGTAATGGTATTAACGGGATTATGTTCATCAGCACAGCGCCGCTTTCTGCCGCCCTCTTTGCAACTTCCTTTATTTGCTCAAAATTGATCTCAGGAATTAACACGGTGTTCACCTTGACGTTAAGTCCTGCCTCGCTTGCCTTCTTCACACCGAGGAACTGGTTCTCTATGAGCAGCTTCGCCCCTTCAGCGCCTTTGTATGTCCTGTCGTGATAGCGCACAAAAGAATAGATTTTCGCACCGACCTCAGGGTCAACCGCGTTTATGGTCACTGTGACGCTTGTAACTCCGACCTCGATGAGCTTATCCACCTTTTCAGTAAGCAGAAGACCGTTGGATGCAACGCATTTTATAAGCTCAGGATATTTTTCATGGACTAACTTAAGGGTCTCGAAGGTCTCTTCGTTCGCCAGCGATTCCCCTGGACCTGCGATTCCCACCACGCGCAGGTTTGGCATCTCCTTTATATATTTATCCACCCTCACAAGCGCCTCCTGCGGGTTCAGGATCGCACCTGCAACGCCGGGTCTATGCTCGCACTTATCCAGTTTCCTTATGCAGTAGTTGCACTGGATATTACAACGTGGAGCCACGGGTAGGTGAATCCTCGCTGTCGTGAAATGTGCTTTTTCATTGTAACAGGGGTGCACACTTGTCAGGTGCGCGAATTTTGACCCTATGTTTCCCCAGCGTTCCTGTTTCATGGTAACCTCTTTTTGTTCGTGATTATACGAATTAATATATGGGTTTTATACTATTTAGGGATTGCCGTTAACTTTAATTACATAGGGATAAATAACTATTGTTATGGGAGAAAAAATGACAACAGAATTAACAGGTGGAGTCTATTGGGTTGGGGCTGTGGATTGGAACCTCCGCGACTTTCACGGCTATATTACCCCGAAGGGAGGTACATACAACGCATACCTCATTGTGGATGAGAAAATTGCGCTTGTGGACACGGTGAAGAATGCTTTTGCAGGGGAGATGCTGGGACGGATAAAAGAAATCATAGACCCATCGAAGATAGATTATGTGGTCTCAAACCATGTCGAGATAGACCATTCTGGTTCCCTTCCAGAGATAATGAAATTAACGCCTGGTGCACAGGTAATCTCAACTGAAAAAGGAAAGGAAGGGCTGTTGAGATATTACCAGAAAAACTGGAATTTCAGGACTGTGAAAACAGGCGACGAACTGAAGCTCGGGAAAAGGACGCTTTTCTTTATCACAGTGCCGATGCTTCACTGGCCCGACAGCATGGCCACCTATATAAAGGAAGATAGAATCCTGCTTTCAAATGATATGTTCGGGCAGCATATCGCCTCTTCGTTCAGGTTTGATGATGAGGCGCTGGAATCCGATTGCGATGTGGTGATGGAAGAGACTGCACGGTATTATGCAAATATCCTCATGCAGTTCGGCGTGCTTATCCTGAAAAAATTGGAAGAATTCCAAAAGCTTGGAATCGAGCCGGCAATGATTGCGCCATCCCATGGCGTGATATGGAAGAATCCTGAGAAAATAATCGGTGCTTATCGCAAATGGGCAAACGGCTTCTCGAAGGAGAAGGCGGTTATCATCTACGATACCATGTGGAACAGCACCGAAATGATGGCTGGGGAAATCCTGAAAGGAATCTCGAATTCCGGCGTTGAGGTGTCGCTTTTTCATCTGCGCAGGAACGAGTGGAGCGAAATAGTAAAGGAAGTGCTCGAAGCAAGGGCGGTTCTCATAGGTACGCCCACGCTGCATAACGATATGTTCCCTCAGGTGAGCGGGTTCCTGACTTATCTTATGGGTTTTAAGCCCATGAACAAGTTCTGGGCTACCTTCGGCTCTTACGGCTGGGCGGGAGGAGGCGTGAAGGGAGTGAATGAACGGTTGAAGGCTTCTGGATATGAGATATCCGATTCGCTTGAAGTCAGGTTCAGACCTGATGAGCAGGATATGGAGAAATGTCGTGCGCTGGGGGAGAGAACAGCGGCTCTGGTTAAGGGTTAAAATTGCGTTGCTCTCGTCCCGTCTTGGAGACAGCACCGAAACTAATAATACCATCCTCCATTATATTCAATTTCCATGCCATGTGAAAACTGCAACTTCCGCACAGGAGAGGAATGCACAGCAGCGAACCTTGAGCCCTGCGACTTCAAGGGAGAAAACTTCAAGGAATGCCTGCGCTATCGCCTGTATTTCGTAAGACCGCAGGCGATACAGTTCCGATAAATCATCGAGCCTAAAAAATAGCAACCAGAGACCTTTCTATATTTAGTTTCGGTGCCTCAGTACTCATAGGGCTCATCATATTTCAGAGAATTTTATCATCATCGGCACTTTTCTATCTCTTTTGCTATTCTTTCAGCCTCTTTTCCGGGATTTGGTGAGCCGTAAATCGTTCGCCCGACTATAACATAATCCGCGCCAGCCTTTATTGCATCGGCTACACTTCCTCCCTGCGCGCCAACGCCGGGTGAGATTATCGTCAAATCCCCAACAACGCCTCGTATCTTTTTTATTCTTTCAGGGCGCGTGGCAGGCGCAACAACTCCATGTGCTTTGCATTCAACTGCCAGAGCAGCAAGCTCAAGCGCTTTTGGCGTCATGAACTCAACTGCGCCCGGATGGCTCATTTCAGTTACAACATATATCTCGCCATTGTATTCTTTCGCAGTTCTGACACACTCAAGAAGGCTGTCGCTTCCCGTAAAACCATGCACTATAACCGCACCCACGCCTGCCTCAAAAGCCTGTGTACATATCATCTTTGAGGTATTGGGAATGTCGGCGACCTTGAAATCCGCAATCACAGGCGCAAATTTTGAGATCCTGCTGATTATCTCCAGTCCTGCACCCAGAACAAGCGGGTAGCCTATCTTGATGGCATCCACGTGCTCTGCCACCTCGCTTGATATAGATAATGCCTTATTTTCATCCGTAACATCGAGAGCAAGGATAAGGCGTGTGTTCTTTCGTATCATCTGCATCATTACTCCTAAAAGATTCTCAATCCCCATTAATATTGCGTGAAGTTAGAAAACAATTTAAGCAATCGGATAGTGTTTGAGCCTCCAATGGACGAAATTGAAAGAATAAAGCAACTTAAAAAGGAAAAAAATGCCATCATCCTTGCCCATAATTACCAGCGCGGCGATGTGCAGGATATTGCCGACTTCGTGGGAGATTCCTTCGGTCTGAGCCAGAAAGCAGCTTCACATACTGCTTCTGTTATCGTCTTCTGCGGCGTGGATTTCATGGCAGAGAGCGCTGCGATCCTGAGTCCCAAAAAGACGGTGCTCATGCCGGAGCTTTTAGCCCAGTGTCCGATGGCTGCCATGATAACCCCTGAGTTATTAAGAAAGGAGAAGGGAAAATATCCCGATGCTGCTGTCGTTTGTTATGTGAACACGCCTGCCTCTGTTAAAGCGGAAAGCGATATATGCTGCACTTCGGCAAACGCCATCAAGGTGGTGAATTCGCTGGCTGAAGATGAGATAATCTTCGTTCCTGACAAAAATCTTGCCCTATATGTGGCGGCGCATACAAACAAGAAAATCATTCCATGGAACGGCTACTGCCCAACCCATCACCTCATTCTGCCTGGCGATATACTGCTTGAGAAAGAGGAGCATCCCGAGGCAGAGGTTCTCGTTCATCCAGAATGCAGACCCGATGTCGTAGCGCTCGCGGATAAGGTGCTGAGTACCGAAGGCATGCTGAAATACGCTGGGATTTCCAATTCGCGGGAGTTCATCATAGGCACAGAGGTAGGGCTTTTGCACCGCCTGAGAAAAGAAAATCCTGAAAAGACCTTCATTCCTGCGACACCGTATGCGGTCTGCCCGAATATGAAAATGAACACATTGCAGAGCATCATCCGCTCGCTTGAGCGAAACGAGCACGTGATAAAAGTCCCGGAGGACATAAGGGCGAAGGCAAAAGTCGCACTTGACAGGATGCTGGAAGTAGGGCGGGGCGACTAAAGAACGCCTTTCGTGCTCGGAACGCTTTCCCCGCTTATCCTGATTGCCCTTTTTAATGCAATCCCGAACGCCTTGAAGAGAGCCTCGTTTTTATGATGGTCATTCTCGCCTTTTACATCCATGTGCGCGTTAATGCCTGCATTGCTTGTCAGGGATTCAAAAAAATGCCTTGTGTTCTGGGGATTGAAACCTCCTATTTTCCCTCCAAACGAACCATCGAAAGCAAGAAAACTCCTGCCGCTTAAGTCTATTGCAACCGTGGCAAGTGCTTCATCCATGGGCACGCTTGCTTCGCCGAAGCGCTCGATGCCTTTTTTGTCGCCGAGTGCCTTCCCAAGTGCACTTCCCAGAGCTATTCCAACATCCTCTATGGTGTGGTGGTCGTCCACGCTTAGGTCGCCCTGCGCTTTGATTTCGAGGTCAAAGGAGCCGTGCTTTGCAAACGAGTTGAGCATGTGGTCAAAGAACGCTATGCCTGTGTTGATGTCCGTGTTTCCCGAACCTTCTAAGGTTATTTTCACTTCTATGTCGGTCTCGTTTGTTTTCCGGGTTACTTTCGATGAGCGCATGATGGCTTTTATTAATTGGTTGGAATATAAAGGTATGGATTTGGAACTTGCGAAAGATTTATGCATCTGTGTATGCATACACAGTATTATGGGAACAAAGACAATATCAATAAGGGATGAGGTATACAACATCCTGAAAAGCCTGAAAAGAGATAACGAGAGCTTCAGTGAGGTTATAGGAAAACTTGCAGAGAAACGAAAATCAGATTTAAGTCAATATTTCGGGGTTTTAAAGGGCAGCAAAGTGCTGGATGAAATAGAAGAAGATTATAAGAAAATAAGAGCATCTGCCATGCAAAGAATATGATTGTTCTTGATACAAGCGTTCTTATCGATTATTTCAAAGGGGAGAACAAATCTTTTGATTTTGTTACGAATTCTGATGCTGCTGCCACTGTAATATCTTATCATGAAATTCTCTCAGGAATAAAACATAAGAAGGCTAAAAAAGAGGAGGCCTTTTACAGGCGATTTTTTTCCAATATCAAGATTTTAGAGTTTGGTTTAAAAGCTTCTGAAGAATCAAGCAGCATCATGGCAAGACTTTTGAGCCTTGGGAAACTCGTTAATACACTCGATGTGCTTATTGCAGGTATCGCCATAACAAACGGAGCCGAAAAAATAGTTTCAAGGGATAAGGATTTCCTCGAAATATCCAAGGTAACTGGACTGGAAATTGAAGTCTATTGAGCACTAACAGAAAGTTTCTTAACTCGATAAAGATATTATTTGCCTGTATGATCCGCCAGAGATTCGTTCTTGATACCAGCGCGCTCACAGATACGCAGACAAGGGAACTTGAAGGAGGCACTCTCTGTGTTGCCATGGGGGGTATCCTTGATATCATAGCCGAAGTGCGCCTCCATCTCGGGATAAGCTGCTACATTCCTTATCCTTCGGTATATAATGAGATGAGGGAATTTGCAAAGAACAACGGATGCGACGAGGAGACGCTGGCTAAAATCGATACATGGCTTGTCAAAAAAACCCCGGATAGATACGAGGTGAAAATCCCCTCCAAAATCTTCTATGATTACGTGGATTTCATGCGCGGACGTATAAACAAAGGCATGAACGTGGCTGAGGATGCAATATGGGAGGCAGCCACGGAGTGCCTCTTCCGCACTACAAAGGCGACATCAAAACAGGAGATAGAGCCTGAAATCGAAAGGAATGTGATAGGCGCGATTATCAACAACTTCCGGGATAAGTACAGGAACGCCTTGCGATACGGAATCCTTGACAGTGCTCCCGATATCGATGTGCTGCTGCTTGCAAAGGAGCTTGATGCCGCAGTGGTTGCAAGCGATATCGGTATCCAGAAATGGGCTGAGCAGCTCGGTCTTCGTTTCGTGGAGGCAAAATCCTTTCCTGCGATGATGAAAGAATATTTAAAACGGGTGAAACCTGAGAAAATCGCAAGCACGGTGTAGCATGGTATATGAGTACCTCGCAGCCTTCGGTTTTGCTGCGATTATTTTCCTAACATTGCGAGATATCAGAATCTACCATCGCACGAGGATTGAATCATACCGCAAAGGCGCACTGAAGGGGATGGTTGCCGCTGCCGTAGCGCTTTTTGGGATGTCCATTACCGAAGTGAACCCCTCTGTCGGGCTGACGATTGTGCTTGTTGCTGTTTATATCAATGGAAAAGGCAAACGCGAGGATGTTTTCGGGAATGCTCCATTGATTAAAAGGGTGCTTGGGGAAACTACTGTTAAGGGGGAACTAAAAATTAACCGCAGATGAACGCCGATGCGCACCAAAACTATTTCATTCCATAGCAACTAAAAAAGGTCAATGCTCACAAAACGAATCATCCCGTGCCTTGATGTCACCCTTGATAAGGAAGGGGGATGTGTTGTCAAGGGAATCGAGTTTGTAAATCTAAAAGAGGCGGGCGACCCTGTCGAGCTTGCGAAGAGGTATAACGAACATGGGGCGGATGAGCTTGTGTTTCTTGATATCACTGCCTCGCATGAGAAAAGAGCCACGATGATAGAGGTAATAGAGAGGACGGCAAACGAGGTGTTCATCCCTCTGACGGTCGGAGGAGGAATCAGCAGCATAAATGCAATAAGGAGCATACTCAGAGCAGGTGCTGACAAGGTTTCGATTAATACCGCTGCCGTGAAGAATCCCGAATTTGTGAGAGAATCCTCCGAAATATTCGGCTCGCAGTGCATCGTTACTGCCATCGACTGCAAACGCAATTTTGATATCAAAAAGGACAGAACAATAATAGAGCTTGAAAACGGGAGAAAAGCATGGTACGAGGTTGTAATCTACGGGGGAAGGACGCCCACGGGTATAGACGCAGTGCAGTGGGCGCAGAAGGTGGAAGAACTGGGCTCTGGGGAGATTTTGCTCACAAGCATGGACAGGGATGGAACGAAGGATGGGTATGATCTACCCATTACACGAACTCTCTCAGAAACGCTCGATATCCCCATAATAGCCTCAGGAGGGGCAGGGAACCTTGAGCACATGTACGAGGCTTTCTCGGAAGGAAAAGCCGATGCTGCTCTGGCTGCAAGCATCTTCCATTTCGGGGAATACACCATAGGCGAGGCGAAGGAGTATCTCTGGAAAAAAGGGGTGGCTGTAAGGGTTTAACTATTCTATCTGTTTGATTTCGCCCACGATATTTTCAAGCAGTAATCCCAGCGTTATAAGACCAAGGGGTTTTCCTTCGTCACTTATCACAAAGCACATGCTTGAGTTGCTGCCTTTTATCAAATCCACGAGTTCAAGTAACGATGTGTTGGGATTCGCAAAGAGGGCAGGTCTTGCTATTTCTTTTATTGCTCTTTCCTTCTCAGCCAGATTATTGAGGGCATCTTTTATATGCACAAATCCAAGAATTTTTCCTTCATTAACAACCGGGATTCTTGCGAATTTCTTTCTTCTTACAAGCTCCACGGCATCGCCAAGCGTAGCCTTCGCATCTATACATGTTACTTTTTCAAACGGAATCATTATATCGCAGGCTTTTATCCCGGAAAAGTCAAGTGCTGATTTGAGCAGGCGCTTCTCTTCCTTGCGGATTATTCCTTCCTCCTCACCCATTTCAATCATATAGCTAAGGTCCTCACGCATGAAAATGGGTTGTTTTATTGAAGTTTTCACCCCGACCAGCCTCAGTATAATATTCGTCAATCCTGTAAAGAAAACGATGAGGGGTTTTAATATCCCTATAAGGAATTTCATCACAGGCGCAAGTTTATAGGCTATCTCGGGATTCCTTGCAGCATACGCCTTCGGGGTTATCTCTGCAAAAGCAACGATGAGGAGTGTGGCTATTATGGTCGCTATCGATATCGCATTCGGACCAAAAAGATCGATCACGACTACGGTTATCAGTACCGAGATGGTGATGTTGACGATGTTGTTGCCTATCAGGATGGCTGCGAGGAAATTCTCAGGTATATCGAGTATCTCTTTTATAATGGATGCATTTTTTCTCCCTTTGGAAATATAGCCTTTGAGGCGTATCCTGTTCTGGGAGATTACCGAGGTTTCTGAGAGGCTGAAGAATATCGATGCCAGCATGAGGAGAATTATTGCAATTATTGTGAAGGAAAGCTCTGCCGGGGACAATAAATTCACCTGTTGGTGGTAATAGTAGGGCAATGCTTAAAACTAATCGTGGGAACCTTTTCTTCTCTATCCTTTAAGTGGTAATCCAAATAAACATTAAATAGTATGAGCAATATTAATTAGCTCATTATATATAAGGAGTTGAGATATGGGATTCCAACACTGTTATGATAAACTGCTTGAAATAAATCCCAAGGATGCGGCTGCATGGTGCAGCAAGGGCGATGTGTTATTTGAGAACGGCAACTTCGAAGAAGCGCTTCGTGCTTATGATAAAGCCATCGGGATAAATCCAAAGGATGAAACTGTCTGGAATAATAGAGGATTGACCCTTGTTAAACTCAACCGTTTCTCCGAGGCTATAGAATCGTATGATAAAGCCATCGAAATAAATCCTGCAGTTGAAAAAATATGGAGCAATAAAGGGCTTGCCCTGGTAAGAATGAAGCAGGCAGAAGAAAAAATCGATTTACAAAAAATTACATCTGTGCCAGAAGGAAAGAAAGAATCACTTGAACATCTGGTTATGGGAAATACCATGTATTCCATGGGAATGTATGAAAATGCAATCGATTCTTTCAATAAATCCCTGCAGATAGACTCTGGAAATGCTATTGCATGGAACAATAAAGCGCTTGCGCTTGCCAAATCAGGAAAATTTGATGAAGCCGTGGTTTGCTATGATAAAGCCATTCAAATCGATCCAAACGATTATGTATTTTTAAACAATAAAGGTAATGCGTTTTATAAAAAAGGGAATATTAAGGAAGCCATGAAAAGTTATGAATTAGCTATTAAGTTAAATCCTGAAAGCAGGACAGCAAAAGGGGGCATGGAAATGTGTTTGAAATCTTTAAAAAATCAGGAAAATAATGGAAGAGATAGATGATAATTATCATAATTGTCATAGAGTTAACTTTATATAACAACAAAACCAATAATTCTGAAGGTTAGAAAAATGGCTAATGCAAAAAAAGTTTCCTTAGTGGAAACGTTCACAAAAGGAACCTCGTCTGCAGTTCCTGTCTTGAAAGAAACGCAGAGTAGAACTACAGGGATAGAAGTTCTTGACCGGACTTTGGGAGGTGGCTTGCCATCGGGCTCTGTTGCATACATATACGCAGACGCCAAATCCATGGCAGAAGTGTTCCTGTATCAATTTGCACA
>DAHXMQ010000255.1 GCA_027371625.1 Candidatus Methanoperedentaceae archaeon
GGCGGGATTCGAACCCGCGGCCTTTGCGTTGCGAACGCAACGATCTACCCCTGATCTACAGGCCCTTTAAAAATTCCTACATCCTGCCAAGTTCTTCCACGTTCACGCTTTCCACGCCCTTCACTTTGCTGAAGGCTTCCTCGACTTTCTCTGTTCCGCCTTCAACATCGCCAACTTTCACCACAATTATCAGGGCTTTCAGACCGAACGCCACGGGTTGCTCTGAGAATCCGTGCAGCTTCGCCCCTTTTGGAATCGCTTTTGTCAGAGACTCTTTGAGCTTATTCAAATCCACATCCATGCCCGAAGGCATGATTCTCAGTTTGGCTGCTACCTCTCCCATTTTCTTCACGGTCCTTCGAACCCGCAGCTTGGGCACTTATAAGGATTGCTCTGGTGCCTGCATGCAGCGCATCTTCCAAGCTCCTCGCCGCATTGAGGGCATGGGAACCGCACATAACCTCGCTCAATAAGATTTACTCCGCATGAAATGCATTTTTCTGCTTTTTCTTTTCTTGCCATGATATTCTCCTTTTCGGTCACCCATACAGAATCAAACGCTATTAAATTTATCCTTTAATAATCGTCCCGGTAACATTCCCGTGAAGTGCATTAATTAATCTCCCGGGGCACATGCCATTCACAATCTCGCAGTTCATTTTGTTTTCCATGAGAAAATAAGGAAGCTGCGCATCCGCGCACGTCTCTTTCCCTGCGAGTTCAGAAGCCTTGAGTTCCTTTTCCAGCACGCCGTTTAGGTAAATTCCATCCACATCCGTCGCTTTTATAAACCTTGCCCCAAGCTTCGATGCAACCCATGCAGCAATCGTATCAGAGCTTACATCCCAGGTATGGGGAAGTTCGTCATTTCCTTTCAGGAGAGCGTAAGGCAGAAGAATACTTACCCCCTCACCGATGTCTAAGCTATCGACAAGTTTCGCCTCAGTCCCACCGGCAATATAATAGCCATACTGCTCCATGGCAAGAATCGCCATCCAATGTGCGGTTTCCTGCGATGCGTTAACTTTTCTAACAGTATCTGCAAAAACCGAACCACCGGGGACTATCATGATTTTCCCGCCGTTTGCCTTCGAGTACCCGATTATTTCATTCACAAGCTCCCTTGCCCTGCGAATCAAGCTTCCTCCGAGCTTTACCACTATCATGCGTTTTAATTAAACGGCAGTATTTAAATATGTAATGGCAGATATGGCTATCGATGCGAACCATAGACTGGGATTATGAAAAAAACAATATTGTCATGATAGACCAGACCCTCCTGCCCGGGGAATACAAAATTATTGAATGCAGCACCATCGAATCCCTGCGCGAAGCCATACGCATGCTTCGCGTGAGGGGTGCGCCTGCTCTCGGGGCTGCAGGAGGGTTTGGTATTGCTCTTTCCGCATTCAGAAGCGATGCCTCTTCACTGGATGCTCTCTTGGAGGATATAAAAACTGCCGGAGAAACCATTATAGCCACAAGACCAACAGCCGTAAACCTTTCATGGGGTGTGAGGAGAGTTACGAGCGCAGTAGAGGATGCCAGGAATCTCAAGGAGGCGAAGGCATTTGCTTTAGACGAAGCAAAGGCAATCGCTGATGAGGACGTAGAGAAGAATATGAAGCTTGGCGAATCCGGGGCAGCATTGCTTGAGGACGGCGATACCGTGATGACTCACTGCAATGCCGGAAGGCTGGCGTGCGTGGACTGGGGAACGGCTCTCGGTGTTATACGTGGAGCCCGTGCGCAGGGGAAAGACATAAGGGTAATTGCATGCGAAACAAGACCACTCAACCAGGGGAGCAGAATCACTGCATGGGAATTGATGGAAGATAAGATTCCGGTTACGCTCATCACGGACAGCATGTCGGGTACTGTAATGCGAAAAGGTATGGTGGATAAGGTGATTGTGGGAGCAGATAGGATTACCCAGGATGCCGTGTTCAATAAGATCGGAACATATACGCATTCGGTGCTTGCAAAAGAACATAAAATCCCGTTTTATGTTGCTGCACCGATATCCACATTTGATTTTGAGCACCTTGAAGATGAAATCAAGATAGAGTTGAGAAAGCCAGAGGAGTTAAAGTTTTTCGGAAATCAACAGATAGCGCCTCTAAATGTCGAGGTGTACAATCCTGCATTCGATGCAACGCCCATGGAAAATGTAACTGCTATAATAACAGAGAATGGCATATTCTATCCTCCTTTCCTGATCAATGAAGTCAAAATAAAAATTTAATAGATAAAAGTTAAGTTCAAAAGAAATGTATTAAGAGCATGGCTGTTTCAATAGCGCTCGCAGGGAAACCAAACTGTGGGAAATCGACGTTCTTCAAAGCCGCGACTCTTGCAAATGTTGAGATCGCTAATTATCCTTTCACCACCATCGATGCAAACCATGGCGTAGCATACGTGAGAACCACCTGCCCTTGCAGGGAAGTAGCGCTGAATTGCGGGAATTGCAGGGACGGTGTGCGTTTTGTACCTGTTGAAATGATAGATGTAGCAGGACTTGTTCCGGATGCGCACAAAGGGCGGGGACTTGGCAATGCCTTCCTTGACAACCTGAGGCAGGCAAAGGCGATAATCCATGTGATAGACGCATCGGGCGGCACCGACATCGAAGGGAATCCAGTGCCTCTGGGTTCGCATGACCCACTCGGCGATATAGAGTTCCTCGGGCATGAGATTACAATGTGGATTTTTGGCATCCTGAAACGCAACTGGGAGAGGTTATCGCGTAAGGTTCAGGCAGAGGGATTGAAGCTGGAGGAGACAATCGCAGGACAGCTTGAGGGTGCAGGAATCACGGAGTCCCATGTAAAAGCAGCGCTTACCAGACTGAAACTGCCGAGAGATAAACCTCATCTGTGGAGCGATGAGCAGATAATCGAGCTTTCGGATATGCTCAGGACTGATAGCAAACCCCTTATTATCGCGGCTAATAAGATAGATGTGGCTTCTCAGGAGAACATCGAAAAACTTGTGAAAGTCGGAGCGATACCCGTTAGCGCCGCTGCAGAGGTGGCGCTTCGCCTTGCTGATAAAAGCGGAGCTATAAAATACATATCAGGCGATGATGATTTCGTTGAATCAGGAAACCTGTCAGAGGCACAGAAAGAGGCGCTTTCTAAAATCCGCACGCTTATGAAGAAAAACAAGGGTACAGGAATCCAGAAATGTATCAATGAAACGGTGTTCAAGCTTCTTGACCTTATCGTGGTTTATCCTGTGGAGGATGAGAATAAGTTCAGCGACAAGCAGGGGAGAATACTCCCTGATGCCTTTTTGCTGAAGAAAGGAAGCACGCCGAAAGACCTGGCTTTCATGGTTCATACAGATATCGGCAAGGGATTCCTGTATGCTGTGGATGCGCGCACCAAGATGAGGCTCGGAGAGAAGTACGAGTTGAAAAATGGGGACATAGTGAAGATTGTGGCGGTGAAATAAAAAATATCTAAACTTTTTCCGTCTTTTAAATAGTGCCCTGCAGATTTTTCGGCTGGAACGCAGTCGTTATGACTTCTGGGCTGTAAACAGAGGGTATCTTTCCGATGCTTGCGTAATTATACAGGGCGGCGACAAATATTCCTTCAAGGCTTGCACTGACAATTCCAAGAAATATCCAGTAAATCACGACAAGTGCAAATACAGGGATAATTAGGACAAAAGACCCTGTCATGAACGCTAATATCAGCGGGATTATGCCGGCAATACCCAAAATCAAGAAGATAAAACCCATCGAGAACTGACCGATCACATTCTCACCCCA
>DAHXMQ010000257.1 GCA_027371625.1 Candidatus Methanoperedentaceae archaeon
TTTTTCATGCCCATTGGTCTTGTATTCCTGATATACGCAATTTCATTGTATTTTAACGAACCTGGGATTGCGGTCATGGCAATAACTGCTGCTATTGGGCTTTACATGCTCTTCAAGGGCACAGGGCTTGATGATGCAGTGGATGATTTCAAGAATTCGATGGCGAACTCGCTGCATGGCGGGAAAATCACGTTTGTCATGTACCTTGCAGCGATAACGCTGTCAGTGATAGGGACGGTACAGGGTGGAAAAGAGGCGTGGAATTATTACAACCAGGAAATAATGGTGGGTTACCTCATACTCCTGATGGGCTATATCAATGCCTCGGTTTGGTGGTATGTAATTGCAGGAGTTTTAATCAATACAGGAAAAATAATCGACCTTCGCCTTGCTAAAGAGAAAATAGGGAGGAACTGGTCGCATCCGTTCTTTGTGATTGCGGGCGGGATTCTCTTCTGGGCAGGCAGCACCTATATCCTTGCAATAAGCCAGGCACTGGAATTTCCATTCGGCAGCGGGCGCGAGTTTCTAATCGGGACTGTGGCTGGAGCGGTTTTAATAGCGATTCTTGGAGCATGGATTTCCGCAAGATCAAACAAAAAAACTTCGAGAAATTAATAACCGTTGTGTTTTTCAACTGCTTCATCCAGAGTCAGTTCCCCTTTTGCAACAGCACGCGCCAGTATTCTCGGAATTGTGGAGCGCCCGTTTGAGTACTCGCGGCTGCGCTCCTGTATCACCCTGACCTCGCCGGATGATGGCTCTATAAACTGTTTTCCTACATTTTTACCCGGAATCTTTGCTATGTTTATAGCCGCGATTATATCGGATATAACCTGACCGTGCACGCCCCTGCCAAGGCGGGGTGTTGTTCCTGTCTCGTCAACCATCTCTACCTCAAGTCCAAGGTCAAGGATACCGTTAATCAACTGTGAACGTATGAGCCTTGCCCCGTGCCCGATTCTTACAGTAATTTTTTTATTATTGTACTCCTGCATAATCCTTTTTATCAGGGGACAGACCTCGCCCACAGATATGCGGTGAACGGAGATGGTTTTGTTATTCCCGAGCACAGCCATGCCAGGATATTTCCCCGGGTCTATGCCGATTATTATCCGCTCAAAATCCTCCCCGAACAATAGAGAAATAGCTTTATCAATTGCAGCCTGGGGCTTGTCTTCGATTACCATCCTTTCTTTGCTAAAATCGATGCTTTGGGCTTCGTCTTCGGTAGTGATGATTGCCCCCACATTGGGCGGAATAGGTTGCGACGGGGCAAGAACAAGTATGTTTAATCTCCGAGACCGCGCCTCCTCGATAATAGAATGGTATAATGAGAAATCTTCCGTGGCAAGGGCTATGCTCTTCCTCTAAAGCCCTCCTTGGTATGTTTTCTGGGATTTCACTATATGATATAATGCGATTATGGTATATTACCCTTTTCAATCATTTTTAGCCAGCCCATTTCCGGGAATAAATCTTCCCCTTCCTCTTTTTGCAATAATCTCGCCGTCTTCAAAAATTATCTCGCCTCTGGAGATGGTCATACTTGGGAAAATGCCTGTCATGCCGCTATACGGCGTCCACCCCGTTTTGCTGTGCAATCTCTCTTTCCTGATTTCCTTCGCCTCGCCCACAATTACCAAGTCTGCGTCAAAACCAGGGGCAATCCTGCCCTTATTGATTCCGAAAATCCTTGCAGGGTTCTGGCTTGTGACCTCGATTAACTTTTTCAACGTGAGAAGGTTCCGCTTAACTGCCATCAGCATAAGCGGCATCATGGTTTCTACGCCGGGGACGCCGGCAGGAGCGCTCCAGATATCGGTCATTTTTTCTGATTCAAGATGCGGCGCATGGTCTGAGGCAACAACATCTATGATGCCATCGTTCAAACCATTCCATAAACTCTGCTGCGAGTAGAAATCACGAAGCGGCGGATTCATCTTCCCGAGCGTTCCGAGGCGCCTGTAGTCCTTTGTGGTAAGGAAAAGATGATGTGGCGCAACCTCGCAGGTGATGTTTTTATTCTCAGTTTTTGCCTTTCTTATAGCCTCAAGGCTTTCATGGGCGCTGATGTGGCAGAAATGCAGCTTCGCGTTTCCAGCAAACTTGAGTGCCTTTTCCACAGCGAGCTTCTCGCACTGGTTCGGTCTGGATTTTGAGTATGCTTCTGGCGCAAGGTTCCCTTTCAGGATATGGACGAATTTGTTTCTCGTCTCTTCATCCTCTGCATGGATGCAGGCTACTGCATTCAGGTCTCCTATGACTTCCAGCACGTCCTTAAGTGTTGCATAACTCACATTCAGCGAGGCTGTGGATTCTGCCATGAATATCTCACCGAATGCGATAACGCCGAGTTCCCAGAGTTCTTTTAAGTACGTGAGGTTGCCTGTGACGCCTGCGTTTATTCCGTAGTCGATTATGGATTTCTTTGCTTCCTTTTTCTTTATCTTGAAGGAATCGTTGTCTATCGTCGGCGGGATGGTGTTGGGATGGTCAATCACAGTCGTAACGCCTCCTGCTGCAGCCGCGCTTGAGCCTGTGTACCAGTCCTCCTTTTTTGTCATTCCGGGATCGCGGAAGTGGACGTGTACGTCTATTGCTCCTGGCAGCACGAGCGCGCCCTTTGTGTCTATTATCCGGTTTGCTTCCTCAGCGACTATTATCTTCCCGAGCTTTGTGATTTTGCCGTTATCCACGGCTATTTCCACAGGCTGGATTGTATCGTTGAGGAAAATCCTGGCATTCTTGATTACGAGGTCGGGCATGGCTGATGCT
>DAHXMQ010000277.1 GCA_027371625.1 Candidatus Methanoperedentaceae archaeon
GGCGTGATCAACCTTGCACTCGTTGACGGAAAACCCCAGTTGCTCACGTTGAAGGACATAATCGTCCAGTACATCGCTCACCGCAAGCAGGTCATAATAAGGCGAAGCAGGTTCGAACTTAAGAAAGCAGAACAGCGGGCGCATATCCTCGAGGGCTTACGCATCGCGCTTGACAATATAGATGCTGTTATCAAACTCATAAAAGCCTCAAAGACGCCTGATGATGCCAAGGCTGGTCTTATCGCGCAGTTCAAACTCAGCGAAGAGCAGGCAAAGGCTATTCTCGATATGAGGCTCCAGCGCCTCACAGGGCTTGAGCGTGAGAAGATAGATGAAGAGTACAAGGAGCTTTTGAAGACCATAGCGTGGCTCAAGGAACTGCTGGCAAGCGAGGCTAAAATACTGGCGCTCATAAAAACAGAGCTTGCCGACCTCAAGGCGCGATTTGCGGATAAGAGGAGGACGGAGATAATCGAAGATACCGGGGAGCTTGCGACAGAAGACCTCATACCGAAGGAAGACGACGTCATTACGATCACCAATAGCGGTTACATCAAACGCATCGCAGTGGATGCATATAAGCAGCAACGCCGCGGCGGCAAAGGCGTCGTGGGCATGGAGACCAAGGAGGAGGATTTCGTAAGCGACCTCTTCATCGGCAACACGCACGACTATATCCTTTTCTTCACGGACAAAGGGAAAGTCTACTGGCTGAAGGTTTATGAGATTCCGACGGCAGGCAGGCAGGCGCGCGGGACTGCAATCGTCAATCTGCTCCAGATCGAGCAGGGCGAGAAGATCAACGCCTATATACCAATCAGCAAATTCGATGACAAGCACTATCTTCTGATGGTGACGAAGAAGGGTACCGCAAAAAAGACGGTGCTCAGCGATTTCTCAAATCCCAGGAAGACCGGGATTATTGCCATTTCGCTTGATGAAGGGGATAAACTTGTATCTGTGAAGCTCACGGACGGCACAAAGGAAGTGGTAATAGGCACAAAGCACGGGAAAGCCATAAGGTTCAATGAAGACGACGTTCGCGATATGGGGCGCGGGGCATACGGCGTGCGAGGGATGAAGCTTGTGGGCGAGGATGAGGTGGTGAGCATGGCTGTTGTGGAGGAGGACGCCACGCTTCTCACTGTGACGGAGAACGGTTTCGGGAAGCGCACGGGATTCGAGGAGTACCGGACATCGAACCGCGGAGGGCAGGGCGTGATCACCATCGATGTGAATGTGCGGAACGGCAACGTGGTGGATATCAGGAGCGTGCGCGAGGATGATGAGATTATGGTGACGACATCGAACGGCATCATCATCCGCGTGCCTGTGAGCGGGATTCGCGTGCAGGGGAGGGCTACGCAGGGTGTGAAGATTATGAATGTCGAGGAGAAGGACAGGGTGGTCGGGGTGGCTACGCTGGCGAAGGAGGAGGAGAATGGGGAGGGAGGAGAGCAGAGGAAGCTGGAGGAGACGCCAAAAGATGTCGAAAATAGTAATTAACTTGACATAGTGTCAAATGACCCTCTAATATTATATATTGTATTATAAATATTTATTCCAAACAAATTTATCCTCGGAAGAGGGATACGTTATTTTCATCCCGTCCACCTTTGCAAACGGCGTAATTCTGTGCTGCGAGGTTTTTGATCCCACGATGTGTTCAACCCCGATACCACGAACATGGAGTGCGTCTGCGATGAGGGAGCGATGGCAGCGCCACGGGACAGCTTCTGCGCACAGTAGCACGACTCGAGCAGATGATGAAATTCGTATCAACTCATCAAGGTTTTTCTCAAACTCTTCAGTTTGCATGTAGTCGGCAAAACCCCGGAACGACAGGTTGCGCCAGGCAGTGTTGGGCGAATCCTTTCGCGGGCGACGAAGCCCGCCCAATCCCGGCATGTGCATGTAGCCGATACCAGAAGCGCTCAGGTTCTCTGGCAGGGTTTCAAGGTTATACTGGGGATTATGCCTTGAGCGCGGAACTGTGCGTATGTCCACAATCATCGCTACGGAATGTGTTTTCAATATGCTTATGAAATCATCCAGCATGTGCGTGGAATGCCCGATGGTGAATATTACGTTTTCTTTCATAAAAGCCCTTCTTCAGCAAGGCTACCAAGCAGCAGGTGGAAGTAGATGAAGCCACCGCAGGGCTCCCATCTTGAGAGTATATCGCGTACATCCTCGTAACTTATCGGTTTTTCTAATTTCAACCAGCGCCGCAGCTTGTTGCGGGCACCAACATCATCGCCGGGGAAAAGGTGAATCCGTCCAAGACCTCGGAGCATGGCATACTCAGCCGTCCACCTGCCCACGCCGCGCAAGTCGCAGAGGCGCACCCTTATTGTTTCATCGTCCAGTGATTCCATGTTTTCAAATTCCAGATAATCATTCATAAAGACCTGAGCCAGTTCGATGATTGCCCGTGCCTTCTGTTTGCTGAACCCGAGCTTTCGCACATCCTCGATATCTAATCCTGCAATATCCTGAGGTCTGGGGAAGGCAAACGCATTTTTTTCCTTTATAGATATCCCATAGTTTGTCGCAAGCCTGTTGAGAAGTTGAATGCCAAGCGTAAGCGTGATTTGCTGGCATGCGATTCCATTGACAAGAGCCTCGAACATGCTGGGAAAACGAGGCGGCTTGAGTCCCATGAATCGCTGTACAAGTGGCGCAAGCATAGAATCTTTCTCGGCAAGCTGATAGAATTCCGAAAGATCCTTCTTTGTTCCAAGCATCCGCTCTAATATCGCTGCCAGAGCTTTTTCTACGACAGGTGAAAGCACGGCGCTGGCTTCAACATTAAGTTCGGGCTTGTCAGGAGAGCCTGACTGCACAACCGCAACATCTATACCCTTGCCATTCAGGACAAACAAGCGCCTGTAAACGCTGCCATCCCACCTATCAACAAGGTTATCCTGCCTGCGGCGCAAAGCCCACACGGTCAAATCCAGCCTGAATGGCGCAACAGGCTTGAGCTTAAAAGATGAATGCAACGGACAATCCCCCTTACAGGTGTTTTAAACGATTCAATAGCTCCTGGATACTGGTGCAAAGGATTACCGACCTCTCTATCATCAGGTTCACCCTGCCTTCTATGCCAAGCGTGCGGAAATCCGTTCTCAGCCCGATTACGGGTTTCCCTTTTGCAGAGGCATAGCCGATTTCCCATGCCGTGCCTGAATCGATATCAGTGCCATCAACCACAGCCACGATTATGTCCGAGTTTTCGATTGCATTAAGATTTTTATTGAAAATGATCTCCTGCCTTTTTTCGCCCTTGACGTTGTTTGAGTCCTCCTGCGGCAGGAAAACCGAAAAACCAGCTTTTTTTATCTCATCCCTGAGTTTGCGGTTAAAATCGCGCTCGGCTTCCGAGAAAAGCGGCGCTGCGAGATAAACGGTTCTCATACTGCTTGGATTGGTTTACTTGGCAAATAAGTTTTCTTAATGCGGATGAAAGTATTCGCTGAAGTTTGTGGTGGTTCCATAAGGTTATTCGGTTTGCTTCTTTAACCTCTCCACTCTCTCCTTTATACTATCCCAGTGCTTCCCCTGCCAGTAAACCTGCCCGCAATTATCGCAGAGCCAGAATTCTGCCACGCTTTCGATGGTTGCCTGATATACGTAGTCGCTTTTCTGACAAGCACCCTGTCCCTTGAAACAAGAATCCTTCCCTCCTTTTCTGCAATTTCAAGAAGAAGCTCATCCTCGTTCTCCTGCTGAGGTATTACCAGTGTATCATATCCAAAAAGCCGAAGCCAGCGCGCAAGCCTTACAAGCATCCTGTCAGCGATAAATTCCATTGATTATTCTTCTCTTTTTTTACTCCTTACAAGCGAGGTCAGCATGGCAATGCCGCATATAATTGCAGAGACCGTGTACGTATCCTTGAAGGCAGGAAGGAAGGAAGCCCCGACGCCTCCATAATAATCATATCTGCTTGAAAACACGGCTCCCGAAACCGCCACGCCCATCACCATCCCCGTGTTCCTCATCGTTCCAAGAGTGCCAGCCGCAATGCCCAGTTGCTCCTTCGACAGCGAACCCATTATAATGCTGTTATTGGGCGCCTGGAAAAGCCCCATGCCAAGACCCAGAAGAGCAAGGCGCAAAACAACATCGATGGAACCTGATGACGTGGAGAGAAAGCCAAGCCACAGTATCGAGATGCTTGCTATTCCAACACCGATTGAACTGAGTACATAGGAATTCGTCCTGTCAGAAAGCCAACCACTGAAAGGTGCAACAACCGACATCACCAGCGGAACAGCCAGAAAAGCAATTCCCACATCCTCAGGTGAATATCCAAGTTCATCCTGGAGGAAAAAAGGCATTAAAAGTATAACATTATACATGGCTATAAAACTTATAAGTGCGCTGATGCTGGCTGCGGCAAAGGGTCTGTTCGTGAAATGACGCAATTCCATCACCGGGTGCCTTGCTCTATTCTCAACAATGATAAATATAATAAAAAATATGACTGATAAAATAAAAAGGAGAATTATATAGCTGGAGCGCCATCCAAACTCCTGGCCCTGGCTCAGGGCAAGCAGCAAAGCCACAAGACCGATAGCAAGCGAAAGCGCTCCGGATATGTCGAATGTCTGTCCAGATGTGGTTTCTTCCTTCCCAAGAACTATAATTGCCATTGCAGTCCCGAAAATCCCCACCGGTATGTTGATATAAAAAATGGACTGCCATCCCACGTTCTCAATCAGAAAACCGCCTGCGACAGGTCCTGCCATCGAGCCGATAGCCACGACGGTGCCTATCAATCCCATCGCCTTCCCCCTTTCCCTTGGAGGGAATGCATGGGTAACAATAGCCACTCCTGTCGCCATCAGCATGGCAGCACCTATGCCCTGTACCACCCTGTAAAGAATCAACTGACCTTCACTTCCTGAAACTGCACACAGGAATGAACCAATCGTAAAAATTGCAAGCCCGCTTGCGAATATCGGTTTCCT
>DAHXMQ010000279.1 GCA_027371625.1 Candidatus Methanoperedentaceae archaeon
CATCCGGGATGACCAAGGTTGTTGGCATGCAGGTGGAGCGACATGGGCATTCCAAGCATCTCATTTATCTGTGCAAGCCCGTGAATGATCTCCCTTGCACTGATGCCGAAGTGGATGTTCGGCTCGTCAAGCGAACTCACATTCTTTCCCCAGCCCCAGTTCTCAACTCCTGCAGGATCGACACATTTAATCCCGTAGGCTTTGTGCGTCCTCATCATCCATGCAGCGTAAGCCGCGGCTTTCTCGATGTTCCCTTCCTTGAGGTATCGCATTATGAACCAGTTATTGCCAAGTACAAGATATCCGCCCATGTCCAGTATCGGGGTCGAGCGCATCTCCTCGTGGGTATGCCGCGCTTCCATCGGAGGTATGGCAGCCTCGAAAACCGTGGTATATCCCATTTTTGCATAATCATAGCCCTGGACATACACCGAAGGCACGGTATTCCCACTTCCGCTGTGGGTGAGGTCAGTTTTCTTTGTCACCCATTTGTAGCGGTCTTCAGGACACATCATCCTTCCCTTGTTCACCTTGGGTCCTGCCACATGCGAGTGTGAGTCAACGCCGCCTGGCATCACGGTCTTGCCATGTGCATCGATTATCTTTGCATCCCGAAGACCTGCACCTGTGAGGTCTTCGACGATCTTTCCTTCTTTTATGAAAATATCCTTTATTTCCCCATCTATTCCATTCAGCGGGTCGAAAACATATCCGTTCTTTATTACCATTGTACTCATTTTGCCACCTTTCTTTTCTCAAGCTTTATCGCATCCGTCGGGCATATCAGGCTGCATGTCGCACACGAGCCACAGACTTCCTGGTCAACTACTTTCACTTTGCCGTTCTCAACCTCAAGCAGCGGCTTTCTGTCGAGCTCATTGAGATGTCCTGCTGCAAGATAAGGGTCAGATAATGAATTTACCGGGCAGGCGATAACACAGTTGCCGCAGCCAAGGCATGCTTCTTCGTCCGTGATTAGCGTTGAGGTCAGCATCGGTCTCGGAGTTGGCTCCGCCGTGAGCTTTTTCTCGAATACCTGCTTTTTCTTCATATCCGGCAGGATGGCGGTCTTCCTTACTGTTATCGCTCCCACAGGACATGCGACGGAGCAGGCGCCGCAGTATATGCAGGCATCCTTGCGGTGCGTCACCTTCTCAACCCTCTCGCCGGCTTTCCACTCCTTGTTGAAAAGGGCATCGCACGGGCACGTATCCACACATGTGCGGCATGCCTGGCATACATTCTCATCCCTTGAGAACTCGCCTGAAAAGGGTTTCTCCATTGTAATCGCCTCAACCGGGCATATCGAGGCGCACCAGCCGCAGTGGACGCAGCATTTCTGGTCGATGATTGTTTTGCCGTCCATGGCAAGG
>DAHXMQ010000348.1 GCA_027371625.1 Candidatus Methanoperedentaceae archaeon
TCATCACCCTTTTTACCCTGTAGCCCTTGAATCTGAGATACCTGACAAGCACGTCCTCGAATATGAAGGTTCTGAAATTCCCGATATGCGCATACTGATAGACCGAAGGACCGCATGTGTATATTCCTACCACATCCCCGATAGGCTGGAATTTTTCTTTTTTTCGTGTAAGGGTATTGAAAAGCTTGAGCGTGGTTAATCCTCCTGAGATGCTGTACTTTATGTCCGTATCAATATGGACATACATAAATTTAAACATAGGCTTGAAGGACATGGAATTATATGGATTAAAAGAAATAGTGTATATGGGTTTCTCATGAACTTTGACTACATTATTGTTGGAGCAGGGGTAGTAGGGAGCTCCATTGCATATCACTTAAAAAATGCAATGCCGGATAGTAACATACTGCTCCTCGACAGGAATCACACGGCAGGTGCAGGTAATACTGCAAGGAGCGCAGCGCTCTACCGCAACTTTTTTTCATCAGTCACAAGTAGAATGCTGGCAGGCAGTTCTATTACGTATTATCTTGGGCTTGGTGATAAAGTCCAGCTCGACCCCATAGGTTATCTCTGGCTGTTTTCAGAAGAACAATGGGCAAACTCCCAAAAAGCTATTGGACAGCTTGACCCGAAGAAGGATAAATTTGAAGTCCTCGACAGGGCAGCAATATCGGATATTCTGAGGATAAACCATCAGGCAAAGGGCTCATTCCCTGATGTAGATAAAGGGATTTATTGCCGTATGTGCGGTTCCATCTCAGGGATGGCGCTTGCCCAGCACTATGCTGCTGCATTTAAATCCATAGGCGGGAAAGTTAGTTTTGATACGGATATCAAGTCCTTTATCCTGACAGGACAGAATAGCTCCTATGCGCCTTGGGACGATATAAGAGTTAATGGGATGGTTGATCAAAAAGGCAACACCTATCATGGAAAACAAATTGTCATTGCGACTGGGGCTTGGACACATGATTTACTTGCTCCGATTGGTATTGCTTCGTGCATACTTCCCAAAAAGCGCCAGCTTTTCGGCTTGATTATAAAAGACCCAGCGCAGCTTATGGTGCAGAAGGATTCAGCAAAGAAACCTGCCGTCATCCTGCCGGCAGGAGGGGTTTACATCAAGCCCATACTGGATAAAAATATTATTATTGCGGGATGTGCAGACGACCTGGGTCAGCCCTTCATGATGTCGAATCCAGAGCCTGACCCGCTTTATTTCCATCATGCAATTGAGCCTGTTTTAAACCACTATTTCCCTGAGCTTGATTGTACGCTATCCCTTAAATGGGCAGGATATTATGATTATCATTTGCCTGATATGCTCCCTGTTATCGAATCAGTGGCTAACCTTACATGGGTCGGCGGAACATCGGGAAGCGGTATAATGAAAGCCGATGCCATCGGTAGAATTGCTGCCGCAAGATTGCGGGGTAAAGAAGAGGTGGCTCTTGCAGATGGGGTTAAGTTCAAGGTATCCATGCTTTCATTGCGCGATAGATCTGTTGAAAAGGAAGAATTAATCATCTGACGTTCAGCACTTCAAGTTCATCATAATGATGAGGGACACCATAAGTTATAAATGGAATGAATAATCATTAAGAATATGTGATTACGATGGAGACAAGCAGGTGGTTGATATGAACGATG
>DAHXMQ010000145.1 GCA_027371625.1 Candidatus Methanoperedentaceae archaeon
AGTGAGGAAAATGTTGATGTTAAGCCTAGTTTTAGTTGGAATGAATTTCGGCAAAATAAGTCTAATTTATTTATATGGGAAGCTTTTGTAACATCTTTGTCTAAAGAAAAAACACATCCTAACGATGCAAAAAAGGCTGTAGAAACTTTTTTAGCGTTAGCAAAGTCGGATAAAGTTGAAGAAGGAAATTCTGTTAAAGCAGAAAATGTATATTCATTGGTTGGAGCAGGATTGCTAAGAGCTGGTTTAACAACTAATTCAGAACTAATATCTGAACGATGTATTGTTATTAAAAGTAAAAGTAATAAGGAGCTTCTGGAAGACCTCCATGATCTTACGATAGTCGCAGAACGCCGGTATGAGCCCACGATAACTTTTGAGGGACTCAATGAAAGATTGAGAAAAGATGGGCTCCTTTGAAATTCAATGGTAGTTAAAACCCATCATGTGCGGCATAGCAGGCGCGGCAGGAAAAGGCTCGGAAGAACTTGTCAAAAAGATGCTTCAGGCAATCAAGCACAGGGGACCCGATGGCTCAGGCACATATTCAATGGGCGACATCACTCTGGGCAATGTCCTGCTCAAAATAACAGGCGATAGATGCCAGCCTCTCTCAAATGGCGGCGCGCTGACCTACAACGGGGAGATCTACAATTTCAAGGAGATTGCAGAAAAGCTTCATGTCACAACAGATTCGGATAGCGAGGCGCTCTTTCATTTGCTCGAAGCAAAAAGCGTGGATGCTGTCCCGAGATTGGATGGTGATTATGCCTTTGCATATATCAGGGATGGAAAGCTGCATCTTGTACGGGATACTGCCGGAGTAAAACCACTTTTCTATGCCAAGAATGGTGAACTCTTTGCCTTTGCATCGGAAAAAAAGGCGCTTGCTGCAATCGCAATGAATGAGATTCATGCTCTCAAACCCGGACACATGCTCACGTACAGCGCTGGCAATTTCATTGAAAAAAAAGTGACAGGCTTTGCCACAGGCGAACGGATAACAGATGAAAACATAGCTTCTCTGGCTTTATTCAATGCAATAGAATGCGCCGTGAAAAAACGCCAATACAAGCCATGCGCCGTTGCATTCTCAGGCGGGCTTGACAGCTCTCTGATTGCGGCGCTGTGTCCTGAGGCGGAATTGTATGCAGTGGGCATGGAAGGCTCGCATGATATTCAACACACAAAAAAGGCAGCTAAACTTCTTGGACTTTCTGATAAGCTTCACGCACATGAACTTACAGCAGATGAAGTGGAGGCTGCCATTCCAGATGTAATAAAAGCAATCGTGTCTTCTGACCCGCTGAAAGTAAGTGTAGCATTGCCTTTATTTTTTGCATCAAAAGCCGCTCACGGCGATGGGATTCGCGTGATGCTTTCAGGTCAGGGCGCGGATGAACTCTTCGCAGGATATAAGCGATACGAATCCCTGAATGCACATGAGCTTGAATCCGCACTCCGTAAAGACCTTGAGAATATTGCAGAGAATAATCTTGAGCGGGATGATGCTGCAAGCATGGCGAATGCCGTTGAGCTTCGTGTTCCTTTCCTTGATAAAGAGGTCGTGGAACTGGCTTTACGCACTGCGCCAGAACTTAAGATACATAATGGGATGCGCAAATACATACTGCGGCTTGCGGCGAGAAAAATCCTGCCCGATGAACTTCTCTTTAAAGCAAAGAAAGCAGCGCAGTACAGCAGCGGAATTTATTCAGCACTTCTGAAGCTTGCAAAGAAAAACGGATACAGGGGAGAACGGGCTATTGGAAGATATCTTTCTGACAGGTTAAGTTATTAAGATTAGAAACTATCCTGAGAGATATGAACATAAACGACCTGAAATTCGAAGACGGTCTGATAACAGCCATAGCCCAGGATTACAAAACAGGTGAAGTGCTCATGGTTGCATTCATGAATAAGGATGCCCTCGAAAAGACTATTAAGACTGGGAGGGCATACTATTGGAGCAGGAGCAGGCGCAAACTCTGGAAAAAAGGGGAGAGTTCGGGTCATGAGCAGATAGTTCACGATATACTGATTGACTGCGATACCGATGCAGTGCTGCTGAAGGTTGAACAGATAGGCGGCGCCTGTCATACAGGATACAGGTCGTGTTTTTACCGCACGCTCGAAGGAAAGGTAATCGCCGAGAAATTATTTGAACCAGATGAGGTTTACAGGAATAAATAACAAAATCGATAGCTTTAAATGCTTGCAAGACTCCACATTAATAGGAGACTGACATCCGAGAGGATGCCATAGATATAAAATGAATAAGAAAATATCGGAAATCCACCAAAAACGAGCTGTGTTGATAAAAACAGGGGGAAAAAAAGAACATGAAGCGCTTGAAACATGGATGATCGAAGAGTACTTCGTTCCATATCAGGCTTCGTAGTCGGGTGATAGAATGGAGGTAATGGGGGTCTGCAGTATCTGTGGACGTACAGCGAAGTTATTCACATGCATGCTGTGCGGAAGCCTTGTATGTTCACGATGCCTCACAAGAGAGGATGTTTGCATTCGCTGCTCGCATGGCAGGGTCTATTCGGCTTCGAGAGCATAGAAATAGCGTGAAGATATGGAATCTGTGATGGATTTCAGAAGCAGGTTTTTTGATTTCTCATCCTCAGCGACAATGCCAAATACACCAAGAGGTATTGAGATGCTTGCATGGAAAGGCCCGCCCGATACTTCACCCCAGTCCTCGAATGCTTTCCTTAGGATATTTTTCATATTAAGCTCCATATTCTCAGACTCTGCATAGATATGGATTTTCGCTGAATCAACGGCAAACACAAGAGCGGTTGAAACCCCTTCGATATCCCGCATGTATCTGCATACTTTAGGAATGGTAGAGGGGTCTTTCACATAACCCACTGTGGTAAAAAGATAGGCTCCTTTTATGGTTTTATTATCGATTGCACGGGACAAATCCGTGAAGGTTTCAAGCCTTACTGAAGGATGTTCAAGGCTCAGTAGTAACTCTACATCCACATATTTATGGATAAACCAGTATGCTTCGATGTCATCATGCATGAAGTTGGTTGTCAGTGTCTTGGTTTTGTCCCGGATGGCAAAAAGAAGAAGAGTTGCCAGTTTTTTGTCTATTGCCACGCTGAGTTTCTTTAAATATTCAATCATTATGCTGGATGTGGTTTCGGTGGCTCTTATATCACGGTAGGTGGCGCGTATTCCTTCTGTTTTGCCAAGGGTATGCCCGATTACTATTATCGGGGTGAATTTTTCACCTGTCAGTTCAGTGGGCAGAAAATCTACAAAAGCAGTCATGTTCCGTTGCGAGATTTCTTCGGCTTTCACCACATCATCCACAAGTATATTAAGAAGGGTCTTATTCTGGATTGCACCCGTATAGTATATGTCTGCATCCATATTGTAATACTCTGCGATTCGTTTCAACGCAAGCGAGCTTGCAAGCGAGTCGGAATCAGGGTTGTTCCTCGTGTAGATTGTAAGCCTTTTCCCCGGCGTCAGTAATTTCCTAAAAGCCCGCTGCTTCCAGAAAGAAAATCCCTCGAACATTTACGCTTATATTGATATTCTTCTGGATATATGTTTGCAGTTACGGTTTGTTCAGCCAATGTATTTTAATACGTGTTACTTAATATAGGGTATACAGGAGGCTTTCATATAGAGGAGAGCGCAAACGATTCAAAACCAGCCAGTATTTATGCTATTCTGGGAAGCGGTGGTATAGGACTTGCTCTGGCAAAAGAACTTGAGACAAGGAACAAGAGTATCATCCTCGTTGATATTGATTCTGCAAAAGTGAAAACATTAAAAGAGCAGAACCTGAATGCATTACAGGGCGATATAGGCGACGCTTCAGTTCTTTCAGAACTCGATATAAAAAATATCGAGTCTGTTTTTATAGTGAGTTCGGACATCGAGGCTAATAGAAAGGCATTAGAAATCATTAAAAAAGTGGCTCCAGATGTACAGATTGTTGCCAGAGCCAATAATTATCAGCAGAAGGAAGAGCTGGAAGAAGCCGGAGCAGACCTCGTTGTTCTCCCTTCGAATCTTCCTATTAAAGCAATTGCCTCTGCAATCGTGCAGTACATCGAAAGAATCACATCTGTAAAACTTGCCCAGGAATTGAAAAAATTGATAAATACAGTTGGCGAGGGGAAAATGGCAATTGTGGTGCATGACAACCCGGATCCAGATGCAATTTCAAGCGCCATGGGATTAAAAGAGATCGCCAGCAACGTGGGCGTAAAGGCAGAAATACTGTATAGGGGAAAGATAGGGCATCATGAAAACAAGGCATTTGTAAACCTGCTTGATATCGAAATGGACAGGTCAAAGGAGTTCTTTGCTTCTGACTATAAGAAAATAGCTCTTATAGAATGTTCGATACCAGGCATAAACAACATGCTCCCTCATGATACGAAAATCAGCATCGTGATAGACCATCACCAGACCAATGTTCAAGAGGTGAAGGCAGAATACGTGGACATAAGACCGAATATAGGCGCAACCGCTACTATAATGACAAAATATCTACAGGAACTTGAGATACCTGTCAAAACAGAGCTTGCCACAGCCCTTTTATACGGCATAAAAGTGGACACCAGTGATTTTCGGAGAAACACAGATCCAGAGGATTTAACTGCGGCGGCATACCTATACCCACTTGCGAACCATGACATATTAAGCAGAATAGAAACGCCTTCAAGATCCACTGAATCGATCGATATTCTCGGTGAAGCCATTAAGAACAGGCGGGTGAAAGGCAGTTATCTCATCTCGAACGTGGGTACGATTGGCGACAGGGATGCGCTTGCACAGGCTGCTGATTACCTTCTCACGCTGGAAGGAATAACCACAACGCTTGTATTCGGGCTCGGCGAGGACAGGATATATGTCTCAGGCAGGAGCAGGGACGATCGCGTGAATATCGGCAAGGTGATGCAGGATGCCTTCGGGGAGGATAAGGCAGGGGGGCATGCCACGCTTGCAGGGGCTCAGATTCCTCTTGGCGTGTTCAGCGGCACGAAGGATAAGCAGACGCTGCTGAAGCTTGCGGAGGAGGCAGTGGTGAAGCGATTCCTTTCTGTTGTGGGGATGCAGAAAGAGACGGATTGATTTTTCCAAGAACCAGCCTTAAAATATTCGCCGCAAAAGGCGCAAAGAACGCAAAGCAGGGAAGCAATTTTTGTAATAACGAACTCAGGACGAACTCGTACGAACCCTGAGTTAAATTAAAAGAAAGCCGATTGCGGGGGCACAATAACCTTAAAAATCAATGCAAAGAGTACAGTGAAAAAGTATTTAAGCTGCAAAACTCACGGTATAATCAGAAATAGGAGGATGTATCTGTTCAATTGTACATTCATGGGATTCTTTATCTTCCCTCAATCTTTTAAATACAGGAATACGGAGCTTGCCGTCATCTGTTATGGACTGGTAACCCACTTCGCACACGATTTCGGGTCTTAACCAGGTTATTTCTCTTTCCTCGTCAACCCCAGTAAGTGTTTCTTCTTCCACTTTATATTTATCAAGCGATAATTTCAGGATTTCACGGTCTTCATCTGAAAAACCTGTCCCGACCTTGCCGATAAATACCGGTTCTGCTGCATTGTATAATCCAAGAATCAATGCTCCGAAGGTATTCTCCCTGTTGCTTTCACCTTTAGTATAGCCGAAAATGACACAATCACATGTCTTTTCCTGCTTTATTTTCAGCCAGTTGTTGCTCCTTTTTCCTGGTTCGTAGTAACTTTGCTTCTTCTTTGCCATTATGCCCTCGAGGCCTTTTTCAAGCGCAGCACGATAATAGGCTTCGCCGGTGTTTTCAACAAATAACGACAGGACAACGAATTTTCCTTCTCTCACGGAGTCCTTCAATATCCTCTTTCTCTCCACGAGAGGGATATCCAGAAGCTCTTTCCCGTCTTTTTCCAGAATATCAAATACTACATAAGTTGCAGGGAATTTACCAGAAAAATACTTTATCTCATTCGGTTTTATATTCTGTTTCCTCTGGATGAGTGTCTGGAAGTCAGGTCTTCCTTCCTTCATGACTACTATTTCACCATCCAGAACTGTGTTGCGGGTAAGCTCCTTCAATTCAATAAGCTCCGGGAAATTATCGATCAGCTCCTTCTGGTTCCGGCTCCTGATGCTAAGCTCTTCGTTTACATAGCTGATAGCTCTTATGCCGTCCCATTTCACCTCGAAGAGCCATTCATCCGAAGAAAATGGCGCATCTGCGGGGCTGGCAAGCATTGGTCTATATTGTTTCATCGGGCAAGCTGTTTAATGGTTTCCTGGAGGGCAACCATCAATTCCTTGACTTCCTCTTTCTTTGGTACCTCGGCAACGATGATCTCGCCCTTCATCTTCATTTCAATGAGCTTTTCCATCCTCTCCCTGTAACCGTCCTTATACTCGGTTATATCGAACTCGCCTGATAGTTCCTTGATAATCTTCCCAGCCAGTTCCATCTCCTTTTTTGGAGGTGCTTTGAGCGTTGCAAGCTCTTCCATATCTACGGGATTAGTGACCTCGTTGGCATAATGCAGGGTTGTCAGGATTAAAGCGCCCTTGTATGCATACACAACCACCGGATATTCCTTGGTTCTCATTGCAACCTTCCCCATTCCCGCTTTTCCCTCCTGCTGCATTACCGTCATCAACAGGCTGTAGGCTTCCTCGCTCCTATCGGGAACAAGGATATACGACTTTTCAAAATATACAGGGTCTATGGAAAGTAAACTGATGAATTTATCGAGTTTTATCCGCTCATCCGATTCGGGTTTTATTGCTTCAAGTTCCTCTTTATTGAAAACTATGAACTCGTTCTTTCGTATCTCATATCCCTTTACCGTATCCTTCCAGTCTATGATCTTATTGTCCCTGATGCAGACCCTTTCGTATTTCAAAGGCTGCCCGTCAATATTGTGCAAAAGCCTGAATGAGAACGACTGGTCACGTACCATAGTAAATAACTTTACAGGTACATTGACAAGCCCGATAGTGATGCTTCCGCTCCAGAAAGGTCTGCTCGACGGCTTTGCGGTTTCTTTTTCCTTTGGCATTTATCCCACCTCAAGTGACTGCTTATTTTCCATTAACCCCTCCCAGGG
>DAHXMQ010000355.1 GCA_027371625.1 Candidatus Methanoperedentaceae archaeon
GCTTGATTATAATATAATATAACTATAATTTAGTATCAATGAGTCTTTGTCATTTAAGGTTTGCGGTATCCCACATCCGATCCAACGTTTAATTCATAATAGTAAATATCCTAATGTGCCTGTCTGTCCAGAAGCCTGAAAGTGCTTTTACAAGTGTGGTTTTGCCGTGGTCAACATGTCCTACTATGCCTATATTTACAACAGATTGCAATTGAGCCTCCGAGGGCTTACATAGGGTTCTTTGTATTTAACAGCTTTTGCAGAAAAGGTTTAAATTCAAATATAGCCGTCACTTCTTTTTTTTCCCATATTCCTTGAATTCTTTTTCAGCAGCAAGAATCTCATTGATTCTTCTTGCCTTGTCCTTTTCGATATAAACTACCTTTGCCTTCATATAACCCCATAAGGTGTATCCTGTATGCAGGCTTAGGTTTTTTGGTAACAGAATAGATAAGTATTATTTAATCATTAATATTTTATCACGCTTCATCAATGTCTGCCTGCAGATATCAAATTTATCGCACTGCATACACTCATTCCAGATAACTTTTTTCTCCTCATCCGGGAGCCTCTGGAAACCTTTTTTCTCAAAAAAACCAGGCGATGTGGTGCGAAGATAAACCGATTCTGACAGCTCGGCTGCACGGCTCGCAATAGCATCCACCAATCTTGAACCTATGCCCTTATTGCGCAAACCTGGATGTACTGCAATGGAGCGCAGTTCTACAACCTCTTCAATGTCAAGACAGGCACAACCCACGATTTTGTTATCCAGGACAGCCACTATGAATTCGGGAAGGGTTTTCTCAACTTTTTCAGTTTCAAGATAATAAAAGGAGAGGAGAATTTTTATATCCTTAATATCAGCCTCTGTGGCTTTCCTGATTTCAATATTCATCTCGGTGTTATATCATTAAGAAGGTTCTTTATACTATCTATAGAAATAGAGAAATCCTATGAAAGTTATCCGCGATCCGATACATGATTATATCGAACTGGACGAACTTGCCCTTGCTCTCCTTGAAACCCCGCAGGTTCAGAGGCTTCGGAGGATAAGACAACTCGGATTTTCCAATCTTGTTTATCCAGGAGCAAATCACACGCGCTTTGAGCATTCCCTCGGCGTGTATCACCTTGCAAAGCAGATGGTCAGACAGGTGGATGAATTCCAGGATGAATTGCTTGCGGCAGCGCTGCTACATGATATCGGGCATGCGCCTTTTTCCCATGCAACCGAGGAAGTAGTAAAAAGATATTCAAGAAAAAGCCATGTTGATGTGGAGGATTTATTAAGAAAAGGAGAAATTTCTGAAAAACTTTCGGACTTTTCCATATCGCCCTCGCATGTTGCAAGCCATATAAAGGGCAAAACACCTCCAGGTCAGATCATCAACAGCGAAATAGATGTGGACAGGATGGATTACCTTGTGCGCGATGCCCATTATACGGGCGTGGCTTTCGGTCTCATAGACCATGTGAGGTTAATCCATGAACTCAGGTTCAATGAGGATAAGCTCGTCCTGAATCACGGAGGATTGCAGGCTGCGGAGTCGCTGCTTGTTTCAAGATTCCTCATGCATCCAACGGTTTATTTCCATCATGTGAGCAGGATTGCCGAGTCGATGTGCCAGCATGCTGCCATATATATGATAGAAAACGGACTTTCGCCAAATTCGTTGAAGAGAATGGATGATGTTGAGTTCATGAACGAGACGAGAGCAGCAGGTGGTTTTGCATCCGAGATTGCAAGAAGGCTTGATGAAAGGCGGTTATTCAAGCGGGCGCTCTATACAGGTTTTGATTCCATAGGCATGGACGTGATGAACATAAGCAACATCAAGAGGATTGAAAATGAGATAGCAGAGAGCGCAGGCGTTGAAGTTGAATACGTGCTCGTGGACATACCCGAAAAGCCTGAGATTGCTGAAATGAAGGCAGAGGTTCTGGTAAATGGCAAAATGATACCGATCGATAAAGCCTCAAGCCTTGTCTCTGCCCTCGGGAAAGCGCAGCTTGATAACTGGCGACTCGGGGTTTTTACGCTGCCTGAGTACAGGGAAAAAGTGGGTGAGGTTGCAAGAGAGTTTTTTGAGGTGAAAAAGGATACAAAACAGTTCAAGCTGAGCGAGATTTGAGCGTTTTTGCATAATTGATCACTGCGCTGGGGCTGGGATTCGAACCCAGGAAGACCGGTTGTGATCTAACCGCTCTTCAGGCGGTCGCAGTTACCTGCTGTGCCACCCCAGCAAGATGAAAAACGTACCAACGTTCTTATATAGGTTGCGATAAAGTTAATTATGGTTGTGATCTAACCGTTGAGGCGGTTTGCTTAAAGGGCTTTGCAGCATAGTGCTGTGCTGCCCTTTTATATTTTATTGCAGGGTTGATGAAAAGATAAAAAATTTTTAAGTGTTTTTACTATAACATCTTCTTCTTCGGGTCTGTATAGTTCCTTTATTCCATCGGACTCGTAGTAAAGGTTTAAGCCGCGGATTACCACGATTGGCGTTCCTCCGTTCCCTTCGCCCATCAATATATTCGCAAAACCTGCAAGCTCATCCACAACAGCTTCGTTTTTTACTTCAAGCACCCTTCCGAAAAGGTCTTTAGTCCCCCTCCAGTCCCTTGTTGGCTTTATGCCAGCAATCCCGATGGCGGCACCCGTCTGCCCCATCCTGAAAGCCCTGCCGTTGGTATCCGAGATGATAACGCTGACCTTTTTACCTGTGTATCTCAATAAAGATCTCTTTATCTCAAGTGCACTTTTATCAGGGTCTTCCGGAAGCAGGAGGATATTCTCACTTCCTTCGACATTGGAGCGGTCGATGCCAGCATTGACGCAGATGCTTCCATTTCTTGTTCGAACGAGAAGAAAAGGCGACTCGACCAGTATCTCACTGCTTTCATCCATTACAGCCTGTACGAATCTTGGGTCGTTGTTGTTTCTTTTGGCGATAGTTTTTGCCTTCTCGGTTACTTTAACCTTATTCAGCGGGATAACTCTGCCTTCTGATTTTGATACAATAGTGGAGGAAATTACCACGATATCGTGCTCCTTGAGTTCTGTTTTTTCACTCAAAATGCCCGCAATATCATCACCATTTTTAATCAGCGGGATATTTTCAACGGCAAATGTGGCTGTTTCCAAGAATATTTCCTCGAACCTTAAAATTCTGGCGGAATAATAATGGTTTCTAATTGATTTCAAAAGTTCACAACACTTCCACGATACCTATTTAACATCACTCAAAAATATACCCCTTATGAAATGTCCCACATGCGGCGGTGACTGCATCCTCCCTGCCGAAAAAGTACTGGATAAGCTACTGGAAATGTACATGGCGTGCCCCTCATGCCCTCCAGACCCGAAACTTGATAAAAGCTCTCCACTTCTGGAAAAAATGGATAGCAACTCAGGACGGTGCAGCAAATGCGGCAAAAGACATCTGGATTTCGTCATCGGCAATGTTCTTACTATTCTTAAAGAAAACGGAATTTTTCCTGAGGATGCCTCGCTCAAAGAAGTAGGAACACCTCTCATTGCGTTTGGTTTTCGCATCCCCTACCCTCCGAGGCTCGGCAGCAGAAGCCTTGTTCTTATCATGGACTCGATGACAGGGGAAGCGGCAGGGGAAATCGTCGAGCAGGTGACCGAGGTAAAAGGGGTGATTAAAAGAAAAGGCTCGCAATCGCAGAGCATCGGGATACTGGATACCGGCAGCAAGCCGCACACATACGAATTGCTTGCAGGCTGCGATATGCGCTGCGACGTTGTTACCTCATCGTTCGGGGAACTGTGCATTTATAAGAACCAGTCAAAAATACATATTGAGTTCAATAACACGAAGATAGGAAAAATCGAGCAATTATATCTCAATGGAGAATTTGACAACGCTTTCGTAGTTGATGGTTTTTGCGGTCCAGGTACGCTTGGGCTTCTCAGCGTTCTTGCAGGTGCGCGAACAGTGATACTTAATGACACCTGGCTTCCTGCATTGCAGAATGCC
>DAHXMQ010000369.1 GCA_027371625.1 Candidatus Methanoperedentaceae archaeon
GGCTTTGCGGCTTCGCCGAACATCTGGTCAATCGGATAACCAAGAATCCTTTGCTGGCGAACCGACCTGGTTCACGCCGGGAGCCACTTTAACAGGCGTCCGTGGATCCGTGTAGATAGTATCCCTGAGATGAACCTCTGGTAATACGGCATACGGCTCAAGGCTGTGCAGTATCATTATGTCTCCGTACCTTACCGTGAAAACGGAAGCGAGCACCGTTTCCCAGTAGGAGGCTGTCGCAGTATCCTTATACACAAGCCAGGCATTCAGAGGAACAGCCATAATCGGGTAGGCAATATCCTTCTGCCCTTCCTTTATACCTGCGCGGCGAAGCTTTACGAATCTCTCGAATGTTCCCTTCAGTTGCTTTCCCTGAGGATATGTACCTGGATCGAGCACAAGGTCTTTTATTCCCATCTCCCGGAACGTCAGAGCAAGCGATTTGAGTTTATCCAGATCAGTCGAGAACAGCACCACTGGGACTTTATAATTCAGGGCAAGTTCTGCCACTTCTCCCCAGTTTTTCTCTGTTGCAGCAT
Organism: Candidatus Methanoperedentaceae archaeon; assembly: GCA_027371625.1. GTDB lineage: Archaea > Halobacteriota > Methanosarcinia > Methanosarcinales > Methanoperedenaceae > Methanoperedens. The sequence goes on from DAHXMQ010000369.1 coordinate 540, forward strand.
ATATCAGCGGGTTTTTATCCTTGACCACATCAAGTGCAGCCTTAAGTACCGAAGGGTCAAAAGAGCACAGTATCAGGGGAAGTTTGGTTGTTTCACTTACCTTTTTGACAGTACCTGCGAACTTCAGCGCATCACCTGAAACGCATCTTACTGCTATCATGTCCAGTTTCAGGAATTTCCCGACATAGAATTTCCTAAAGTTCTGAATCCTGTTTATCCTGTCTATAAGTTCATTTTCAGGCATGGTATCCCAGACATCGTAGGCAAATGCTGTTGGGTCAAAAAAGGTGAGCTGGTGGCGGTAAAGGACATCATCTCCTCCAATTTTTTTAGCCTGCTCACCAGTGCCTATCGTAATCTCACGAATTTCAGGGGCGAGAAGCGTCTGCAATTCAACATATTTTTTCTTGAACTCGTCCTTGAGAAGAGGTGGACAATCCTCAAGCTTCTTTGAGCGGTCTATTAGATGCGAGGCAAAAGCCATGCATGTCGCTTCACCACACTCGGCGCAGTTTATCTGGGGCAGATATTTGTAAACCTGAAGCGGGCTGTTTAATTTCATTATACCACCGCCGAGACCCAGTTATCGATATCTATTAAATCTGTTTCCTTCAAGCCGTACAGTGTCTGCGTTATTTCCTTCAATACCTGCACAGCCGTCGGGTGCATCATCATGAAAAGGTCGTTGCCAGCGAGCGATAAAGTCAATCCCGTAATAATCTCCCATATCGGTCCCCTGTATTCGCGGGGTCCCCAGTCGGAGTCTTCCTTGAGGGGCGATGAGACCATCCATGCCTCTCGCGCGCCCCATGCATTGGTGGTGCCGCTTGACATCGGAAAATTTAGCTCATTGTCTCCGCTCAAGCCTGCGAGCCTTATCCTTTCCATATTGGTGTAGGCATAATCAAGACCATATCCAAGCGCTGCCGTTGTCGGATCCATCAGGATATTCGCTCTCTCAACTCCGCACTGCTTCATCAATTTCCGATTGAGTTCTTTCTGCGCATTAATCTCAAGCTGCGTCCATGAGAGTACGATATGGTTGTATTTCTTGGCTGCTTCAGCGATGCGCGCATAATCAAGGTTCAGGCTTGCCGAGGCAAGGAGGCACCGCTCACCTTCAGCCGCCTCCGCCGCTTTTTCAAGCACAACCGGGTCTTTTTCCGGATTGCCAGAGCCGCCGATTACGATGGGAACATCCACAGCCTGGAGAACCTCCTCCACTGTTTTTGCAGCATCGGCAGGAGAGGTATCCTTGACATTAGGGTCTGTGCTTATAAGATGAATCGTGACCATGTCTGCCCCGAAATCACGCACGACCTTTTTCGCCCACTCAGCAGGGCTGTTGATTACGTCCTCGTAATTGGATTTGACGGCTTTTGCCATGTTGATGGGCATGTCGAAAACATCCATGGTTATGTAATTGCGGCGCGGCATCGGGGAATCAAAATAATATGGAAGCGCGCCCTCGCCGCCGAGAGTTACCGTGCTCTTTCGAGTACCACCGTCAGAGGAGGTGGCTCCAAGTACGACTTCCTGTATCGGAGTCTTCCACTCCTCGGTTCTGTTGACGCTGAACTTTGACTCGATTAATTTTGAGAGCTTCTTTGGCTTTGCGGCTTCGCCGAACATCTGGTCAATCGGATAACCAAGAATCCTTGATATATTCATCAAATGAAGGGCTATTTGTGCCGTTTCGTGCCCGAGTGCATACGAAAGCTGCGGGCTGAGCCCCATCTGTCCGAGGTCGATCTCCACATCGCCTTCTATCTTCACTCCTTCGAGGGCTTGGATTTCTCCGCCGAGCAGGCTTCCGAGTTCAGAAAGTTTAATCTTTTTCGCCATCAAGC
>DAHXMQ010000378.1 GCA_027371625.1 Candidatus Methanoperedentaceae archaeon
AATATAGGGAAAGTATTCCTGCTTCCACTGGATATCTTGATTGGTTTACTATTTTTCAGGAAAAAAGGGTATATCAAATTCATGGATTATTATACCGAGATAATGGTTGAAAGAGTGATTTAAACGCATTTATACGAGCAGCACATTTTCCTGATTTCAATTATATTCAACCCAAGCTCCCTGCTTGTTGCATAGGCGTTTTTTGTAGGCACTGCAATCCTGTCAACACCGGAGAGGATGGCATACCTGTCAAGCATTGAACGATACCTTCCTCCAGGGCGCACACAGCTCAGCGAGAGAGGTACTTCGAACATCTCCCTTGCCTTTGTAATCACCCTGACCACATCCTCCATCCCTGGCGGAGAGGTTCCCTCCAGCGCCGTTCCTTTTGTGGGGATGAATACCACTATCACCACAACTTCAGGATCGAATTTCCTGACTGTTTCGAGGGCTTTCATCTCTCCTCTCAATTTTCCGTTATGCAATCCTACGATGATATGCGGGGCAAGTTGAATTCCATGAGTTGAAAGCGCCCTCAATGAACCCTCGTAATCCCGGACGCAGGCGTCTATGCCCAGGATATCATGTATGGTTTCATCGTCCCCGATAACATCCACAAGCGCCATATCAAGGTAACCTGAAAGAATATGCGCCTGCGATTCATCCACAATGCCTGTATGTGCACTGATTTTAAGGTTCATCTCCTGCCTGATTTTCAGGATATCACTTGCACACACATACGTGGGTACACTTCCGTCGGATGCACTTCCTCCGCTCAGCAATATCCCTTCTGCACCCCTTTCTTTTAAAAGACGCACCTGCGGGTATAATTTTCCTTCCGAGCCGTCCAGCATGTGTTTCAGGTAATACGAATTGCAGTGCTTGCATTCAAGAGAGCATCGAGTGCCCGTCAGGGAAATCGGGGTAAAAGGCTCGCTGTAAAAACGAATATCCCTGCCAAAAAGCTCAATCCTGCGTTTGAATGCTTTTTGCATGGAAGCTTTGGTCGCTGCATCAGTTTCTAAAGCCCCTATCATGCTTGCGGCGCGCTGCTCAAGTTGCATAATTCGCTCATGTTGTTTTGCTGTATAAATAACTAAGAGGTAAAAAATATATATCCTTAGCACCAAGTTGGCGCGATTTACAGGAGGAATTATGGACTCGTTATTGTACTTTGCCCCGCTCGCCGGGGTAATCGGTTTATTATTTGCAGTGTATCTTGTTCTGTATATACTCAAGCTTGATGCAGGAAGCGACAGGATGAAATCCATCGCCTCGGCAATCCAGGAAGGAGCGATGGCTTACCTGAACAGGCAGTATAAGACCGTGGCGGTTATCGCAATTATACTTGCTGTTCTGATCGCATTATCAATTGGATCTGAGACAGCCATCGGATTTGTTCTCGGCGCGGTTATGTCAGCCGCAGCAGGCTATCTCGGTATGAACATCTCTGTCCGAAGCAATGTGCGCTGCGCCAATGCGGCAAAGGAAGGCATGCAGAAAGCCCTGAACGTGGCTTTCAAAGGCGGAGCCGTGACAGGAATATCCGTTGCAAGCCTTGCGCTCCTCGGTGTAAGCGGGCTTTATATCGCATTCGGCGGGGATGCGAAAGCTGTTGAAAAAGTCATCGGCTTCGGCTTCGGCGCTTCTCTTATCAGCCTTTTCGCAAGGATCGGCGGCGGGATATACACAAAAGCAGCGGACGTGGGCACAGACCTTGTGGGAAAAGTGGAAGCCGGAATACCAGAGGACGACCCGCGCAATCCCGGTGTGATTGCGGATAACGTAGGAGATAACGTGGGCGATTGCGCAGGGATGGCGGCAGACCTTTTCGAAACTTATGCGGTTACCGCGCTTGGTGCAATGCTTATAGGCGTGACTGTTCTATCTACATACCCGAATGCAATCATATATCCTCTATTGCTAGGCGCAGCGGCGATAATTGCATCCATAATCGGTACCTTCTTCGTCAGGCTTGGAAAATCGGGCGACATAATGGGGGCGATGTACAAAGGCGCAATCGTGGCAGGGGTAATATCAGTGGTACTTTTCTACATAATCACAATGCAGTTGATGGACAACATCGGTCTTTTCATCAGCGCGCTTGTGGGTCTTGGCGTCAC
>DAHXMQ010000381.1 GCA_027371625.1 Candidatus Methanoperedentaceae archaeon
CTTTTATTTCATTAAATATGGCATCCCTATCTTTATCAATCACTTCAGGCGCTTCCATTTATCCTACCCCCTCTTTTAAGTAGAATGGATATACGAGATTATACTGCGTATTAGTTGCACGCACCCGATAATCGATATTTATTATGAGCTTACCGACGTTTGCGTAGCTTGTATCTGCCTTTACACCAAGCAACTCAATGCGCGGCTCCCAAAGGATCAACGCCTCTCTCACGGTATTTTCTATGAGATGGAGATTGAGGGTATTCATAGAGGAAAAAACATATTCATGTATACCGCATCCAAAATCATGCCGCATCAATCTCTCTCCTTTTGCTGTGCCGAGGATTATCCAGATAGCCTCTTTTATATCCTCTTCGTACCTGGAGATGGCAATCTTTTCTTGATCATCCACCCTGACAGGGTATTTCCATCCCGTACCGAGAAATTCCTTACTCATTATGTTACTCCATTAATTAATTTTATAAGCAGGATTTCACCAATCATCCGATCAATACTGTTGGGCAGCCCATCACGATAGAATTGGGAGGACCCCCTTCGACAATCATATCTCCCTGACGTACCGCAGGCAGGTTGTTGATCAGAACCGTAACGCTTCCCATAGCAACGATTCCACCAACGTGGGGTACGGTGCCTGTGAACATCGGACATGTATGAAAATCAGATGCACCCCTCCATGCAGGCATTCCTCCGATCAGCACATTAACACTCCCAGGTCCAGGGCTCAATGGCGTCCCATGACTTGTCATGTCTCCCACCCTGGCAGCAGGCGGCATTGTGTTTCCCTCCTAATTTATTTTTACCAGGGTTCCCTGCAAGGAGAGAGTTGCCCCAGCCTTTAATGTCATCATGGAATCTGCTTCAACATCGATCATATTCGCTTTAATCTTGAGCTGCATCGAAGATTGAATAGTAATAGTATTTTGCACAGAATCTATGAGAATGCTATTAGAGCCTGTCTTATCCACTATCATTATCTTTTCTGAACCTGCCGCGTCATCGAGAGTAATTTTATGTCCTGCATTGGTAAGTATCTCAACTTTTTCCTTTTTCTGATCTTTATCGTCATTGAAAACGATTTGATGCCCGCTTCGTGATTTCATCAGCCGGATATTGTTTTTGCCATCGCTGTTGGTTTCAGGCGGATTGTCCTTGCCGTTCCACAGAGCGCCGATAATATAGGGATGATTTATATCCCCATATTCAAAGGCGATAAGCACTTCATCATTTACCTCGGGATAAAATACAAAACCCCTTTTGTCTCCCGCCATCAGGCTTGTAATCCTCGCCCAATAGCTTTCATCCTGTCCTCCCCTCCAGGGCAAATTTACTTTTACCCTGCCTAAACCATCAGGATCCTGGTTGTTTGTAACAATACCTACCACCACACCGAATATGTGCTGATCATCCTGCCTTTGTTGCCTGTTTATTAATTCATCCAGACTCATTAGATAGACCTTCTAACATCAAGTGTGGTCTTATAACCGCCATCACCGATAGAGTGCTTTGCTTTGGTTATATAATAAACACCACTGAATCTTTCTCCGATTTTATCAATATTTACAGTTATCCCTGGTCTTAACATCGGGTCTCCAGCACATTCAAGTTGACCCTGAATAAAGCCATTGTTCCTCCTCTTTAATTCAGCAATTGCAAGAGCTTTGGCTTCATCCTTGGAACGTACAACCCGCCCTTCAAGCTTCACAGTGATTTTTTTGCCATTGGATTTTTCGATAACACTGTCAAAATTAGGAATGCCTACACTGCTCTTAATGTCACTGATACCTGCAGTCGCGGAAATACTTTCTTTGTCTTTTTCATTCCAGGCTGTCACATTTACTTCATTTACCAGCGTCGCAGTCGCCATTCTGGGATTGAAGCTGATGAAATTCTTCCTGAATTCAAAGCTTATTTCTCCATCCTTATCATCCTTGGGCTTCCGAAAGAAGAGCGTCCTGTCCCTGACAAAAAATTCAAACCCTATCTCACCTGCAAGCCTTTTTAACATCGCATAATCCTTTTCATTTTTTTTCCGTTCGATCTTTTCATAGATTTTTTCTGAGTCTTCAATACCACTGGTGCTTAAGTGATTCGAAGAAGCGATTTTCTCAGCCACATTTGAATAGGTTGCTTTGCTGTAGCTTAAATCTCCCTCTGTTTTTTGAAGATCATGAGAAAGGTCATATCCCTCTATACTGAGCATTTGGGTACCTGTCGAGATAAAACCAGGTGTAATCGCCTTTATCTTACCTGTAATCGAACTCTGCTTTTGCGGTGATTGAGCATACCCAAAGTATATAGAAACTTCGGTTCCTGGAGCAATATTGATATCATCAAGCCACTTGAATTTCTGAGTTTTCATATTCAGTGTGTCATTTAATGATATTGTAAATCTTGCCGGCTCGTCAAGGTCTTCATCAACATCTACGCTTGTGATGCTATCCCTCAGAAGTTTTTCATTTAGTTCGCCCAGATTAACCTTAAAAACCGGGGCGTATATTTCTAAACCAGATATCACGGTAGCCATTCTTTCACTCCAGAGGCGGGATAACTAATTCAGTACCAGGGGAAAGAAACCTGGGATTTGGTATCTTATTTTTATCGGCAATAGGTCTCCACATATAGGGGTTTCCATATTTCTTATATGCGATTGCCCACAGGCTATCTCCCTGTTTTACAGTATAGATCTTTGTTTTATCAGGTGATTGGGCATTCCTTTCGCGTTCATTGAGTTCTTTTTTAAATTCTTTAAGCGTGATATTAAGTCTGGCTCTTACAGGTATCCCGCTTGAATCAAACATGGTGAATCTTTTAGTCACCCTTTCCAGCACACAGGTAAAAGGTTCACTTGATGGCATGCCCCATATAAATTGTAATGGTGGAGGGGCATGAAGCTCAGGATCGATATTCATAAGATCGGAAAGCTGATTTGTCAGTTCTCTGACATCTCTTCCTGTCCCATACGTATCGTAAAAAACCTCAAGTGTGATACTTGTTGGATTTCCCTTTGTATATTGCAGATAGGGAGACTCAAGTCCAGGTATAGCAACCTCAGTGAAAGAATTGCTCTTTTCTACAGAATACTCGGTCGGAAAATAGAGTATCTCTATCTCTTTCCCTTGGTCAAGAATCTTAATAAATCCTTTTTTTAGTTCCAGTTCCATCTATAGAATCCCCCTTCTCTCAGCTTCTATCGTGATCTTGCGATTTATCATTTGATATACTTGGTCTGAGATTCGATTAATATCAATGTGATACTGTATATCCACAGCCCCCGATTTGCTTGGTAATGGTACTTCAGGTACAATCTTTTTTGTTTCTTTGATAGTCTTTTCCATCAGCTCTAATGTCTTTTTTAACTTCCCCTGATTATAAAAGTAGAAATTATCTCTTGAATGTAAGCTATACTCAAAGAGAGGATGATGTTCCACTCTATTTTCTTTTTGAGCGAATGGATATTGACCTTCATATCCTTTAATATTCCTGAAAATCTCAGTATAAGGATTCATATTTTTTATGTAATCGTTAAAACTAAAAAACTGGAGCTTGATTGTTCCATTTTGTATCCTGTTTATTATTTGTGTATGGAAAGCAGCGTTATTTGGCATCCATTTGCTTATCTTTTGAGTGAACA
>DAHXMQ010000392.1 GCA_027371625.1 Candidatus Methanoperedentaceae archaeon
AAACATTGGAAAACTCACAGAGTTCGGCATGGAGTTAATAAATCCAGTAATGGAAGAGGGCGCTGCAAAGATAGCAGAAAAAGAGGAAATCGTTCTTCGGGTGGAGAGGGCACTTGGCAGGAAATCGCTGGCAGGGAAGCGCATCCTCATCACAGGTGGCGCGACCGCAGTGGCTATCGACCCGATCAGGATATTAACCAACCGCGCCTCAGGAAAGACCGGAATCGAGCTTGCACTTTCGGCTTTCAGGAGAGGAGCTGATGTTACTCTCGTTCACAGGGGATGCCTCGGTATTCAGGGGATATGCGAGTTCGATGTCGAGAGCGCGAAGGATATGAGAGATACCGTTATCGAGGAACTGGATAAGGGATACGACCTCCTTATCAGTGCAGCGGCGATTTCGGATTTCACACATGTGCCTTCCGAGAACAAGATAAAATCAGGAAAAGAGGTTAAACTTACACTGAAACCTGCGCCCAAACTCATAAAAGAGGTGCGCTCAAAATTCCCGCAACTGAAGATTATTGGCTTCAAGGCAGAGACCGGGGTAACTGAAGACGAGTTATTAAAAAGGGCGCGCGAATCGATGAAAGACTCGGCGCTCAGCCTGGTTGTGGCGAACGATGTTTCAGGAGGCGGGATGGGGACTGATACGAACGATGTGTATCTTATCGACGATGGGGTGAAGCGGGTTTCGGGGACAAAGCATGAGATAGCGAAGGAAATTATGGATAAGGTCGAGGCAATTCTTAAGTAATGAAAATAATCACAATAGACCCGTGTTTCACAAAAGGCGAGGAGGATTTATTCAGCGGCGAGGCTGAGCTTGGCAGCATAAAAATTACGCAGGATGCTGTTTTGGAACTAAAAAAACACTTCAATGAAGTTCAGGTGACGCCTGACAACGAGATGCTCATACTCACAAACCCGCCTGTGGAGAAAATCATAGTTTTCGATACAGGTAGAGCCATAATCCGAAGGATAGCGAGCAAGGAGCTTGCAGTGAGCAGGTTTGAGATGCTGGAGAAAGTGCTTGGGGTATGAAAAGCGATTGCATCTTCTGCAAAATCATCAAAGGCGAAGCGTCTGCGAATTTTGTTTACAGGGATGAAGACATTGTGGTATTTCACGATACAAGACCTAAAGCGCCGGTGCATGTGCTGATAGTGCCAATCGAGCATATTGAAAGCGTAAATTCTCTTGAGGAGAAGCACAGCGCCATCATCTCGAAAATGATGCTGAAAGCAAGGGAGATAGCCCAGAGGCTTGGGATACGCGACAGCGGCTACAAGCTTGTGATAAACGTAGGCAGCGGCGCAGGGCAGGTAATATTCCATCTGCATATACATCTTATAGGCGGATGGGGGCGCTATGAAAATTTTGTTAAAACGAGGGCGGAAGCAAGAGCCATTTCCACAGAGGCATAAATCCGATTTTTTCTTTTAGCCCAAACCAGCTTATCTCCTCCTCTCCTTCATAGTTCTCTGTGAGAACCAGAAGATTCCTGCATCCAAGCTCATTGGCTGCCTTTAATAGTGCCCTTACTTCCCGATTTTTTGTTTTAATGTCCCCGATGTCATGGCAAACCTGGATTAGCTGCCTGATTTTTATCCCCTGCTTAATAACGAAATCCACCTCTTCCTGCTGTTGCGACTTCCAGTAATAGACATCTGCAATGCCGCTCATTTCCAATTTTTTAAGCTCGATTGCTACGATATTCTCGTATAATTTGCCGATGTCTGGGCTGATTTTGAAGGCTTTGGCATGAATAAACCCGTTGTCGATGCAATATATTTTTTTGTTGGAGGAAATTTGTTCCCTGACTTTGAATGAAAACCGGCTTATCTTGAAAAAGATAAATGATTCTTCGAGGTATCCGAGATATTTTTGAATTGTATGGACGTTCCTGGATTTTGTTACCTTGCTGAGCGTATTGTAGGAAAATTCCTGTGCTGTGTTTGAAATCAGGTAAACCGCAAGGTCTTCTATTGCCTGAACATACCGTATTCTGAATCTTTTTACTATGTCCTTGTATATTATGGAACTAAAGAGCGTGGAAAGATAGTCTTTGTATTCTGATTTTTTCAGCAGCGGCTCCGGGTATCCGCCGTAAGTAAGATAATCGAATAGTTTTTCCCTGATTTCGCTCTCTGTCAATTCTTTTTCTTCGACAGCCAGATATTCCTTGAAAGAAAACGGGAAGATGGTTATGAGCGAATACCTGCCTGTGAGGTGCGTGGCAAGCTCTTTGCTTAATAGATTCGAGTTGCTTCCTGTGATTACGAGAGCGTATCCCTGCCTTTGCAGCCTGTTGGCGAACAATTCCCATTTGTCGAGGTTCTGGATTTCGTCGAGCAGGAGGTATTTCGGATTACTGTAAACCGAATTTATCGCGTCGATTATTTCGTTATAGTCTTTTGTTTCTACGAGCTTTTCGTCGTCGAAATTCACATAGCTGAAGGCTCCGAGCTTGCTTAGCGCATGGATTGCAAAGAAGGATTTCCCGGCTCTTCTCGGGCCTATTATGACATTTATCAAGCCGCTGGCAAGCTTTTTTGAATCGCCCGCCCGCTCTACGTATTTTTCCTTGAGCCTCGTTTCGAGCTCTCTTTTCTGGAGCAGAAGGATGTCGCGAATCATTATAGGCATTATACTGCACAAAAGTTTATAAATTTATGCATTTTGATGCAATAAAAGGATGCGCTTGGCATACGCGACAGAGGGTACAAGCTTATGATAAACGTAGGCAGCGGCGCGGGGCAGGTGATATTCCATCTGCACATACATCTTATTGGCGGATGGGGGCGCTATGATGGAAATACCACAAAAACGCTGAGTACGTGAAGATGAGTTATGAACTCGCTCTAATCGGAGTTAGTACGAGTCCAACTACAAACGCACACATTCTGGAAATAAAGTTATAAATTTAAAGATTGACGTCTTAAGCAAATGGTTTGAAATCTTCTATATTTTGAAACAGCCATGTGTGCATTACTCTTCCAGCCACTTCCTTTCTTCTATACAGGGTAAACATGTACCCGTTCTTTCTAATTATATCATCTCTTCTTAGCTGTGCAATAAGTTTTGTAGCTTGTTCGCTTGCAGCACCCATTGAAAAAACAAAAAATATTGGATAGTTTGCCTTCATAAAAGTACGAATGCTCTTTTCTAATGTTCTTGATCCTTTCTCAGCTTGATGGAATATCGTTATCTGCGTCCAGTTTTTAATTATATTATCAAACTGGTCTGACATAATAGCTTGGCTATAGTTATTTTTGAGTTTCGTATCACTAAGGTATTGGATTATTCCCGTTAGTATTCCTGCAGTACCCATTGTAATTATTCTAACACCTTCAATCCCATGTTTTTCGAAAACATTGCTTTTGATATTAGCTATTGCTGCGGTTTTTCCTTGTTCGTTAAGTTCATCGACTCTGAACCCAAGCTTTACCAAGCCTAAAAAACGATGATTTCCAATACACTCCCTCATTCTTTTATATGCATCACTTTTACTGATGTTCTGTAGCCCAGCAGCAACCTCGGGATCGGGAGTAAACCCGTACTCCCTTTTTTCCCACAATTCCTTTATTCTCTGATAAGTCCAATCTAATATTTTTCCAGATACCTTTTGTAAGGCAACAAGTTTTAAAAGTTCAGGAAGAGTTTTATCAAGAAGGTCTGGAGGTATATCAATAGGAATAGCCATTACTCACATTGCTTTTCAATGAATTTTGTAAAGTATTCAGCTAACGAGAGTTCTGAGGTATCAATAACAACTGTAGAGCCGGGTAAAACGGATGCATTCTCAATAAAAACCACGTTCCCAGTTGTTGGACTGATATGCTCTTTCCCCGTCTCCTTATCTAAAATTATGCCCCCCTCTCCGACTTCGTATCCAAGAACATTCAATAAAAT
>DAHXMQ010000394.1 GCA_027371625.1 Candidatus Methanoperedentaceae archaeon
ATCAGTAAAATTCAACCGTTAAGAAAAAATATAGAAATAGCTTATTGAACGCATGCGACAGGTTCAGTTGAATAGGTTATTACAGGGGGCACGGAACCTGCCCCTGAAACGCAAAAATCTCTAATTTGTGCAAGGCTGTTAAGGGTATATTCTGTCGTTGAGTTTTTAACTTCAAGAATTAAATTTTTTGTGTTTGTCTTCGATATGTTTTTAAATACCTCTCTGAAATTTATTTTCCCAAGCCCCAGAGGAAGGTGACGATCTCCAAACATCGTTGCTTTTGACTCCAGAATACCAAAGTTATCGTGAAGATGCATCTGATGAATGTATTTCCCAAGTTCAAAATAATCTTCCAAGGATATCCCATAAGTGTTGCAGGCTATAAAAGCATGACCAATATCCAGATTTATCTTCAAATATTCTGAACTTACCATTTCAATTATATGGAAAATTTCCCCTGGAAGCACACCGATTTTATTTCCTCCCGCCCTGTCAAACAGGTTCTCTAAAAGCAAGGTGGTTCCGTATTCTTCAGCTAGGGCACATAGATGGATTAAATTTCGAACATTCAAGTTAAGGCAACTTTTTGAGCCGCTTTGAGTGCCAGGATGAACAACAATGCGCTTTGCCTCTATTTTTGCAGCAATTTCGATGACTTTTTCCATAATGATAAAATTTTTTCCATGATTGGTCGAAAAATCTATCTTTATGCACTCAATCTTGGAATCAATATGAGGTGCATGTATAGTAAATTCGGTGTCAAAAGACGAGGAAAGGTATGCAGCTTTTAATAAAAGATGTTCCTCAGTTTGCTTGTCTAAAAAATTTATCCTATCAAGACCGAGTTCGATAATTTCAACCTCCCGAGCATCGATGTCTCCTCCAAAATCTTTTATCATAGGAGAGTTTATGCCTATCTTTTTTTTCATGCAAATTCTTCTTTTTTTTCGCAAATAAGTAATAGAATGTGGAATGTATTCATGATTTCAACTCTGATTATTTGGCAGAAAACCCACCTCGCAGGAATAGATATAATTCCTTATCTTCCTGATTTAGTCCAATAAATCCCTCTTCGGGTGAATTATGCCACGTACCGTTGAGGGTTTTATTCAAATTTTTTTCATTTTCTTTCATTCTTTCACCGTACCAAAATCCGTCTTACAGATTTATATAATTTATCACAATAATCTATATATTCTAAATAAAATCAGTATAAAACCTGCGCTACATCAATGCCGGATAACTATTGCTCTCAATCCATTTTCTTTTACCTTTAACATTCAGAATGATATCTCCAGATATTCCGGAAAAATACGATAGCTGTAGCCCGATATATAGCCCAGCGCCTATTAATCCAATGGCTTTCGTCTTTTTTGTGGTTTTATCGATCTCTGAAAATAATATATCCTGGCTTTTCTTTCCCTTCATGGAATTGTATATCATCCTGATGCTTTCCACTGCTATTTCCCTGCTCCATGACATGCATTCAGATAGTGGCGTTTTATTCCCCCCGAAGGAAGTTTTTCTTTTAAGGATGGATCTGCGAAGCTCTTCGGAAGTTCTACCCTCAAAAATCGTGTATCCGTTGCCTATCATGTTTACTGAATGGGCGTCGCTGCTCCCCATCCTTGCCAGTTTTGCAGGAGAGAATGTCTGAGCCATTAGATTGGAATAAGCATCACGATGGCATGCATTAAACACCTCCACGCCGTCCAGTTTTAAACAGCATATCTTCTTTCCAAGGGAGGGACATTGCGGGCTGAAAGGATGAGCTGCTACGGCAATACCTCCCTGGTCATGGATTATATCAATGGTCTCAGGCGCACTGAGCCCTGGTTTAATCTCCTCCTGGATGAACAATGCCAGGATTTCACCGTCCTCGCTTGATACCTCCTCTCCGACCACAACGTCAATATCTTTTGCGCATTTTTTAGCGATCAGCGCACCATGGATTGTATCATGGTCTGTTATGCACAGGACATCAAGTTTTTTCCTGTAGGCAGCCTCGACCGCTCTGGCAGGGTCGGTAATGGATTCGGGAAAACTGATAAAAGAATAGCTTCCAAATCCTGAATATCTTGTATGCACATGAACATCTGCTCTACCCTGCTGTTTTTCTTGATTGAAGCGTTCCATGCAGCACAATTATTACATTAAGAAAATAAAGGTAATCTTAATAAAATATATAATCTATATAGATTTTCCTGATCCTTACTTATGGAAAATCAGTATTTGATAAATTCTTCCCGTATCCGCTGCTTTATCTCGTCCCTCACCTTCCTGAATACAGAAAGTATCTCATTTTCAGACCCTCTTGCCTCTGCCGGGTCATTAAGGCTCCAGTGTAAAGGTCGTGCTTTGCCAGGGAAAACAGGGCAGGCTTCCTTAGCAGCATCGCATGTGGTTATGACAAAATCAAAATCCATCCCCTGGAATTCCTCCACCGATTTTGACCTATGCCCTGAGATATCAATGCCGATTTCTGCCATGACCTTTATAGCCACTGGATTTACAGCCGAGGGTCTTGTTCCCGCGCTTTCTACCTCAAACCTGTCGCCCATGAGATGCCGCAGAATCCCTTCAGCCATCTGGGAACGGCAGGAGTTTTCCGTGCAAAGGAATAACACTTTTTTCTTTTTCATAATTAATTACATAAAATCCGCAAGCATCTTCTGCCTCACCTTATCGCTCTCAAACAACATTTTCACATACGCGGATTCATCTTCGAAAAATACTCGTTCCATCTTTTTTCGCTCCAGAATATCATAAAAGACAATAATTATACCTATTATCCTGTTCCAGTCATCAAGAACAGGAGTGCCAATTATATCAACCGGGATTTCCATCCCACCCTTAGTAATGAGGGTAGTCTGTTCAGAAAGACCAAAAAATGCGCCTTCCCGCATGACTTTTATCAAAGGGTTTTCAGTTTCTTTGCCTGTTTTCTCATTGATTATGTTAAAAATCGCTTTCAATGGTTTCCCGACCGAATCTTCCTTGCTCCACCCCGTTAAAGCCTCAGCAAAGGGGCTTATAAGTTTGATTATCCCTTTTTTATCGGTGGCAATAACGGCATCTCCTAGGTTATCTATTATGGCAGCCTGCCATTTTTCGCTTTCTCTTAGTTTTCTTTCCAAGATTGAAGAATAGCCATAACTTATATGCCTGTTCTGGCTTTCCCTGTCAACAACCATCTCGTCATTCACAAGGAGCATCTTCGTTTCTGCCATTATTATCGACCACCGTTTTTTTATGAACAATTGATATTCACGATTAAATATATAATCGATATAGACTATATAATCTATATAGATTTCATGTCACGTCTCCTTTTTATTTGGGTTTCCTCCAACAACAGTAGCGGTTACTCTGTATTTCGAGAGTCCGTTTTGATCTAACCATATCGAGCCTGCTTTTCTTGCAACATGAACCAGTCCCAGCATCACAGGCACCTCAATGAGCGGTCCTACCACAGCAGCAAACGCCTCACCCGAGCTTAGCCCGAATACGGCTACTGCTACTGCAATCGCCAGTTCAAAATTGTTGCTTGCCGCAGTGAATGCCAATGTTGTGGAACGGTCATATGAAAAACCAAGTTTGTAGGACATGAAAAAGGACAAGGCAAACATTATCGAGAAATACGCAAGAAGCGGGATTGCTATTCTAAAAACATGCCAAGGGAGGGCAACGATGTATCCTCCTTTCAAAGAGAACATAACGACGATTGTAAAAAGCAATCCTACCAACGAAGTTGGACCGAGTTTTCGCATAAATATAGTGTCGTACCATTCCTTCCCCCTCTTTTTCAGCAAAACAGAGCGTGTTACTATGCCCACGATAAACGGGATGCCAAGATAGATGAAAACAGCCCCTGCTACCTGCCCGATCGATATATCTACTGCTGCTCCTGCCGAAGCACCGCCGATCCATGTCGATAATACGGTGATGAATGCATAAGCAAGCACAGAATAAAAAGCTACCTGGAAGAGAGAGTTCATGGCAACAAGAACTGCACACAGGTCGTTATCCCCGCCTGCAAGCCTGTTCCAGACAAGCACCATGGCAATGCATCGTGCAAGCCCTATCAGGATCAGGCCCATGCGGTATTCGGGCAGGTCTGGAAGGAAGAGCCATGCAAGAGCGAACATGAGAACGGGACCTATCAACCAGTTCTGGATGAGGGATATGCTCAGGGCTTTTCCCTGATGCTTCATTTTCGAGAGTTCCTCGTATTTCACTCCTGCAAGCGGCGGATACATCATCCAGATAAGCCCGATGGCTATGGGAAGGGAAACCTGTTCGATGCGGACGGCGTCGAGTATAGTTGCTACCTGCGGATATGCAGCCCCAAGAATTATACCTCCTGCCATGGCAAGAAAAATCCAGACAGTCAGGAATTTACTTATTGCACCGAGTCCTCTTTTATTTATATCGGCTACTTCTTTCATCTGCACTTCTACACAACCTAAATTGTTAGTTGATGATAAACATGCGACCTGAATATCAAGAAAAATTGATATGATAAAACACCATACATCATCCCATGAAATGCTGCCCGAAAGACAAAATCATTAAGAAAGAATGGATAGAGGGGCTTGAGCGCGAATCAAATAATATTTCAAAGGACAGAGTGACCGAGATTAGCAATTTTTCCTATGTTTTCAGCCATCCGCTTAGAGTAAAGATTGCTTTCTTATTAAATAAAAGAGACCTCTGCGTATGTGAGATTGTCTCCATTCTGAAAGAAAAACAGAACCTTGTGTCCCATCACATTTCTATAATGAAGAAGTATGGCGTTATCAGTTCCTATAATCAATCAAAATACAAATATTACACGATAGATAACGCAGCCATAGAATTTTTAAGAGCCACAGAGACGGCTGGTTTTTATAGAGGGCAATAGGCAGATATACTTAAACCAATAAGTGGCACGGGATTTATTGTAGTGCCGCAACTTTCATTTTTATTTCAGCTAATTCAACTTCTATCTTTGAAATCCTTTTATCCATGTGAGATCTAAAATCATCCCTGAGGGAACGGATTTCGGATGTAATTTCTTCTCTGCTCTGATCAATTTTGCTCCCAAGATTATCTCCAAGTCCATCGATTTTTTCCACACGGATTGGATACTGCTTGATGTTGATTTTTTCGAGAAGTTCTCTGATGGATTCCTCTTTACGTTCACAGATAACCTGTACCGTGCCATCATCAAGGTTTTTTGCATAGCCATTGAGGTTCAAATGAAAGGCAATTTCATCAATGAAATCCCTGAAACCTGCTTTCTGAACTCTGCCATTGATTATAATCTCTGCCCGCTTTTCCATATAATCTACACATCTTCTTTAAGAAGATATAAAGGTTGTTCTTTTTTGGCTCTATGGGTATGCATTTTTGAACTAATATCTGCATGAAAAACAATTAACTCGTATATTAAATGTGTGTATCTTTCGCTAAGTTTCATGCTGTATTTTACAGCGTCTCCTGTGGAATATTCCATCTCGGATTTTATCACGAATTCTGATTCATTCTCTGGTATCTGTTTCGGTTCCATTGCTCCTCCAATCCTCTTCTGGTGGTCGTTCCAGATACGCTCAAATCCGTACTAACACCCGAAAGCCATATCAACAAGCTGTTGTTCCTTAATATTGATCATTCTAGATACGCTCAAATCCGTACTTCCTATCTGTACTGATGTTTTCTGTTGCGAGTTCTGGACAATTATTCCAACGCCTGCGGCTGACACTCCCGCATTCACGATCAAAATCAGCGTCGCGATTGCTGGCGAGATGGCTTTGGCATCCAGAAGGAATTGCTCTATCCCTTTTGTATTCATGTTCTTTTTTTCCTCCTATCTTCTAGGTTAAGTGATGCCACCATCATGCCCAATCCCTTATCTCAGTCTCTTCATTGAACTTGGCGGACACGTATTTCAGCACCACCAGCGCATACCAATATCATAAACTATTTTAGCATAAGCCTCATAAACTATAGAGCGTTATATAGTGCTATTTCTTTCTTTCAGAGCATGAAGCGGTGCCCTTCAAATGGAGACGAACGGGCAAGGGCACCGGTTCATGTTGAATGAAGCCCACTCCTGAGACAAAAAATTCAGATGCATCAAGGGCTTCATGTAACTCCTCTGTTTGGGCTTTCTTCATATGGTCTGAGCCCGGTTATTCTAATATCAGAAACTATTTCACTTTGTCCCTCATAAACTATATAGCGCCATATAGTCTATTTTTATCCTGAGAGAAAATTGCAGGCTTTCCGTCGGGGGTGAGAGGCAGAAAGCCTGATATGAAGCTCTCACAAGGAAAAAAGCATGGAAGACGTTATCGGCTTCATGATCCATTGAACATCTAACGGGGCAATAAAGCCTGCCCCCATAGAGTAAATAGATTATATAGATATTCCTGAGACTCTGCTCACCGATCGGATTGAACAGCCATTTTTCTTAAAGGCAAGAATATTACGCGAAAGAGCTCATGCAGAATTAATTTAACCGTAACTCTCCCTTTTTTACGTAATATGCTCAATCCCCAATTTTTCAATCAACAATCGTGTTTTCTTCGGAACCTCTGAAACAACCCTGTTATCTCCGATCTTGACATTGAAGACTCTTGAAAGATGCAAAATTACAT
>DAHXMQ010000412.1 GCA_027371625.1 Candidatus Methanoperedentaceae archaeon
GCGGTCAAAAAAGAAATTGAAGAAGTTGCTTGCATAACCTCCTGTCCCACCATGCATGTGATAAACCACCGCCTTTGGAACATACAGACACTTCCAGCCTGCGAGTCTTCCCCGAAACGCAAGGTCTGCATCTTCCATATATGCATAAAAATCCTCATCAAGTAATCCAACCTCTTCAAGCATGGCTTTTCGATAAATAGCAGCGCCTGCGCACGGACCAAATACTTCCTCGACAGATTCGTACTGTCCATCGTCACGCTCGAACATACCTCTATCCCAGCAGGCTCCGCTTCTTGAAATGCATATACCTGTAGAATTTATGAATCCGGGATTCTTCATAAAAAGCATCTTGGATGCACACATCCCTGTATTTTCTCTTGAAGTTATAGCTTTTACAAGTTCTTCTAACCATCGGGTGGAGACCTCAGTATCATTGTTCAACGTCGCTATCAGTTCCCCGTTCGCAGCATTTATCCCGATATTAATCCCTTTTGCAAATCCTGCATTTTGTTCGTTAGCAATTATCTTAACGGACGGGAATTCCTTCCTTAAATAATCTATGGAGTTGTCGCTTGATGCATTATCCACAAGAATGATTTCAACGTCGTGATACGATTGAGCCAGCAGGGAAGAAAGACATTTCTCTAAAAATGCCCTGCCATTATAATTTACAATTATAACCGAAACCAGAGGGGCATTTTCCATATTTTAGCAACCAACTTCTTCAATTTCTTTTTTGACCGCGTTCAGAAAGATAGGGATGTCGAATTTCCTTGACTGTTCGATACATTTTTCTTTATACTTAAATGGTGTTCTGGAAACAATATTTATGGCATTAACAATCTCGGATATAGCAGGAGTAACAAGTAATCCTGTTGAGCCGTCCACTACGGTTTCTAAACATCCACCTTCTGTCATACAAACAACCGGCTTTCCCGAAGCCATAGCCTCGACAGGCGTCATCCCGAAATCCTCTTCAATAGATGTAGTTATGAATCCTTTGCAGCGGGCGTAAAGTTGTATTAATTCTTCCTCCTGTACTGTGCCAAGCAATTTCACGTTTTCAGGTAGATTTTTCTTTAGCATAGTTGCGTATGCAGATGCATGATCAGCCTCGGCATATCCACCTACTATTAGTAATCGTTCCTCTGATAATTGCCTGAAAGCTTCGATCTGTAATTCCACACGCTTTTCAGGATACAAGCGATTTACAGATAGCCAGAAATCCCCGTAATATTCAAATCTGAATCTGGATACATCGACGGGGGGATAAATTACCTTCGAAGTTCTGTTCAAATATTTTTTAATTCGTTTTTGGGTGCTGATAGAATTAGCTACGATTCGACAAACATTGGTCATATAATATTCATAAAGCTGTTTATACAATTTCACCCAGAGCCTGAACAGCATGGAATTGAAAAATGACTGTCTCTCCAGAAAAACATCGTTTAGATCATAAAACACCCTTACTGGCGTATGGCAGTATAACAAATTTGGCTTATGCTTTCTTGCAGCGAAATGCGCCCAGTTGCCTGAGAATATAAAAAAATCATACTTCTTCGAGAAGTCGCACAGTGCAAATTTTAAAGATGCAGATATCTGCTTGAGAGGGGGAAGCTTAATCGTCTTGCCGATGCTTATGATGGTAACATCCTCAAACCCCATCTTTTTAACAGAATCCGCATCTATATCTGTGGTTATCACATCCGCGCCAAGCCCACGGGCAAGGGTAAGCACCAGCTTCTCGCCGCCACCGATTGCTCCGATGTAGTCATGGAAGATTGCGATTTTCATTTATGCTTATGCTCTCTCCGATTTTAATAAATGTTCTTCGTATATGAATGATGCCTGCCTTGCTATCCTGTCCCAATCGTATTTTTGCGCAGCATTCATGGCAGAAGCAGCCATCTTTTCACGAAGTGCATCATTTCCAAGTAATGAGCGTACAGCATTGCCAAGTTCCTCTGCATCAAGGTTCACCACAAAACCTGTTTTTTCGCTAACAAGCGAAGATGCGGCATTTAGTTCTCCTTTGACCGTGATAACAGGAATCCCGCACGCAAACGCCTCGATTACTACCATACCAAACCCTTCGCGGGTAGAAGGCAGCGCAAGTATTTTTGAAGACTTTATACGAGCTATTACCTCCTCATATGTCAAGAACCCGAAAAACCTAACATTATCCATGAGCCCGCGCTCAGCAACAAGTCCGAAAAGCCGCTCCTTCTCAGGTCCATCGCCTATAATGTGGCATTTTACATCGGGCAGCGCATCTTTCACACAGCACACGGCTTCGAGCAGTACATCCACATTCTTTTCCCTGATAAGCCTCCCCGCGAATAATATATCGCATTTATCAGGCGATGGCGGTATATTGCCAATTTTTCCAATATCAATACCATTTGGCACGATATGGATATTTTCGCTTTTAACCCCAAGTGATACCAGATTCTTTTTTGTCAGGGGAGATACCACGATTGACGTTTGCGTTAATTTCGATGCTGTAAATTCCACAAGCTTACCAAAAAAACCGCGCCATCCCATGTATTCATACCAGTAATTCCCCCACACCTCATGCCAGGTGATTATCATAGGGTTTCTCCTGAGAGCCGATACCAGTTTTGCAGTAAAACATGAAAAATATGGAAAAGCGCTGACATCAATCACATCATACCTATCTCGAATCAGATGTGGGAGGAGTTTAATTGCAAATATTAATGCCTCAGGGATGGAGCGCCTTCCATTTACGTACAATTTCATAGGCTTGCAAACACCGTGTAACGCCATACCTTCATTCTCCATCATAGCGGTGCCGTTCCACCACTTGACCCCAAAAACATGCACTTCATTCTCATTCTCTGCCAGTCTTTTTCCCAGTTCATATATTCGCTTCTCAGCACCTCCTTTTACCCAGGGATAAACCGCATCATAAACAAAGGCAATTTTCATTTGTTATCCTTTTTTTCCAGCATGAAAATGCTGATTATGAGTGCTGAAAAGATGAGCTGGATGCCCAGTGCAGCAAGCACCAGAGAAATCACTGCATTCCCCACTTCTGAAAGGGAACCATATCCTGAGGAGATCCATTTAAATAGTATATTTGAGCCCAGAACTATCCCTGCGAAGAACAACAATAACCCGAGCACAAGCCCGAATTCAAGAGAATGATAATTCAGGATTTTTGCTGTCAATCCGTCGTTTTCTATTTTATTATGGATTATCCCATAAACATTCATGTAACTGCCCGTGGCTATCATCTGCGTTCCTATTATCGCAAGCATGCTTCCTAAGATAAAGGAGTGCAGGCTGGTTGTTTCCACGTTTCCATGCAGCCGCAGTTCAAGGGTCATAAATGCGCCGAGTGCGAATAATAACAAACCCGGAACGTAGAAAAAAGGCGTTGGATTATAAAGCATCATGAACCTCAGGTGCCGCCATCCATCACCCCACGAGTGGAGCTTGGAAGGTGTCTGTCTTGGATAATAGGTTATAGGCACCTCGGTTATCCTGAGTTTTTTCCTTGCAGCTTCGATGATCATTTCGCTTGCGAATTCCATCCCTTCGCTTTTCATATCAAGCTTTTCATAAGCATCCTTTTTTATGGCACGCATACCGCAATGAGCGTCGCTCAGCTTTGTTTTAAAAAGCAGGTTAAGTGTTCTTGTCAGAACAGGGTTACCGATATGTCTATGCAGCCACGGCATCGAGTTCTTTTTGATTTCCCCTTTTAATCGTGTGCCCATGACGAAGTCGGCTTCGTTAGAGAGCAGAGGCTTTAATAACCCTGGTATCTCCCTGAGGTCATAGGTATCATCTGCATCGGCTAATATAAGATATGTTCCTCTTGCATGCCTGATACCTTCAAGGTATGCGCTGCCGTATCCGGTTTTTCTGGAAATTATAATTTTAGCCCCCATCTTTTCTGCGATTTCCCTTGAATTATCCGTGGAATTATCCGATACTATTATCTCCTCTTCCAGTCCTTCCTGCCTTAAGGTTGAAATGGCTTTATCAATAACGACGCCGATTGTTCTTTCCTCGTTCATGCAGGGGATTATGACAGATACAAGACTCATCATGCCCAAGATGTCCTGATGTCTAAAAACCTTTTCTGCTTTATGTTAAATCTACCTTGAGTATTCTCCCATCCAGCACATCCTGTTCGGTGACTGCTACCATTTTTGATTCATTGCCGTTCTGGATAAGATAATCACCAATCGCTCTTGTGCCGTATGTGCTTCCAGTAGTGGAGTAAGGGACTTTTAGCTCATAACTCCCGTTCACTGCAACTGCTCGCTGTACATAAACAAACTTTCTTCCCTGGTTTGTTGTGACATTCAATGTTACTTTAACCTCACCATCGCCTGCGCGCCCTTTGAGCGTAGCTCCTTTCACATACTCAAAAATTTTCACGTATTTAATATCGGGGGTTCTGATGGCAGAGGTGTTTGATTCGTATATCAGACGGTAATTACCTAAACCCGCACCTCCATCAAAAACATGTAATAATACGTCACCATTAAAAACGTAAAGTTGTGAGCTACCATCAAAAACCTGAAGCTGCGATAACATCGTATCGAAGAATTTCTTATCTTCACAATCTTGGCTGTTTATAGGTGGTATGTCAGAAGGGCGAGCGAAGAAGCAATTTGTTTCCCCTTGCTTAATTCCATAATAATCCTCTGGATTTTTGCCTGCAAGCATTGCTATCGAGCTGAATTTCAATTTAAGCATCTGCGCATCCGTTACTATAAAACGAACCTTCCTTTTGTCGAGTATATCATTCGCAACTTTTTCGTCAGGCGTTATTAAAAAGTGAGCGGCGTCATCGATACCGGTCTGGAAATTGTTTGACACCACAGGTCGCTGGGAGAGATATAAAATCCAGTTGCCATAATCCCACCAGCTCATAATACCATATTCAGCAGGCTTATCGGGGTTATAAAAATAACTTGTGGGGGGGGAATTGTCCTTCAGCCATGTAAACGAATCCCTCAGGTCCTTATCTGGGGCTGCAACGCCTTCTGCATAGTATTTTATGATGGGGAAATTTGGGGCGGCGAGAATGAAAACCAGTGCTATTCCGGCTATCAGTCTCTTATTGGTTTGATTATGTTTTTGCTGCTTTTTTCGTTTTTTCCTGGAAGTTTTTGCTTCTATTTTCTGTACGCTCTCGAATTGTTTTGTCGCAGCTATGATAAAATATGCCGAGAATATTGCAACATTTACCGCAAACAAATAGATAAACCGCCTCTGTAGAAGCGTAAGCACAAGCACAATCAATGTCCAGACAATTAAAAATACTGCCTTAAATGGATATTTTTCCTTTATGGTTTTATAGATAAAATACGCAAAAGAAATTAAAGCGATGAAAAAGCTGAGGGTAAAGGCTCGCCAGACAGGACCGAAAGTAAATCCGCCTGCTGGATTACTAAAAAGCGGCAGCGCTTCCTCTATTGTAGAAAGTATCCCTCCTCCCAGAAGATACTGTATCCCGCCCGTTAGGGACTGATAAAACTGGGGGAAAAAAATTCCAAGGGAAAAGACTGCTGCGAAAAGAATGAAAAATAATAACAGCAGGTGGTACCACCATTTCTTGAACTGCAATCGTTGCATTACCCCAAGCAGCACGCATAGGAAAAAAAATACTGCAAGGAATCCGGCGTGGAAGAGGGAGGGCAAATAGGAATTAAAAATGCCAAATCCCATGCCCTGGGATATAGCGACAGGTGTTATTATCAACAGGGAAACGAGAAATGCCGTAGCTCCTGTCATAATAAGGTAATCAGAACTGCGTCCCGATTTCCTGTCTATTATGAATTGGATAAGGATGTATATTCCTATGAGCCCTATAAAAATAGCTGAGCCTTCCCATGTGAACATTGAGATTGCCAATGCGATACCAGCAAGCGCGGGATACAATAAATTCTTTATTTTAAAATTGCCAAGGGATATATTTTGCGAACGCTCCAAGGCAATAATAAATAGCAGATAATCTGCCGTAGAAACTAACGTTTCTGCTACATGGTGGTCTGCGTATCCAAGAAATGAAACATACACAAAGGCAGGGGTTATTGCAAAGATGCCCGCGCTTATCAATCCCACACGCCAATCAAAGAGTTTTTCTGTAATCAGGAATACGAGATAGACCGTAAATACCCCGAGAAGTAGCGGGACAACTGCTGCCGTTGCCTCTATTGTATAGAATGAAGGGCTTCCCAATCCTATTACAAGCGCAATAAAGGCAGTAAGCTCATCGTACAGCGGAGCCCAGCCGATATGTGCTCCATAAGGGAAGTTGATGTATGAGTCAAACGATAAGGTAGCGGGAAAATGGGCAACCGTGGCTAGTATGCGCCTTGCGTGATAATACGTATCAGCTCCCAATAAGGTTACGCTACCATTGGAAAAAACAACAGGAAAAACCCACAGCCGCACGAAGAGCGCAAGAAGCAATATCAAGATCAGGAATTTATTTTTGTTTTTTTCTACGAAAAGCGTGCTCATAACCTGCGAGGTCTAACATCTTATGAGTATAAAAGCATTTTACCAAAATTATTATGCTTGCTGTCAACAATAACCAAGCAAGATGAAAAATGTCAATAGAATCTCAGGAAGAGTATGGAAATTCGGGGATAACATAGATACCGATGTCATCATTCCGGGAAAATACCTCCGTACCACTGACATGAGCGTGTTCGCAGCGCATGCGATGGAAGGAATCGACCCCGACTTCTCAAAAAAAGTGAAAAAAGGCGATATAATCGTTGCAGGCAGGAACTTCGGAGCCGGCTCATCGAGGGAACAGGCACCGCTGGCGCTAAAACATGCAGGCATTTCGTGTGTCGTCGCAGAGTCCTTCGCAAGGATATTCTTCAGGAACGCCATCAATGTTGGCTTGCCGATTATCGAGGCTAAGATAGACTGCAGGGAAGGGGATATTATCGAAATCGATCTTGAAAAAGGGGTTGTGAAGCATCAGGACAGAACATATCCTGCCACACGGCTTCCCGATTTCCTTCTCGAGATACTGGCTGACGGCGGGCTTGTGGGGCACAGGAAAAAGGTAAGCGCATGATATTCCCTTCTGATTATAAAAGCGTGGGAGTGACAAGAAAAGACCCGACGCAGCGCATAGGCTGCCCCATATATTTCACGACAGAATACCTGATCGCAGACCTTCCGTCAGGCTTTTCGATCTATAAAGTGGAAAGCAAAGGCGAGGGGCTTCTGAAAACACTTGTTTCGCTAAAACTAATAGCAAAAGGCAAACAGATAAAGAAATTCGAAGAAAAACTCGATTCCCATGACAGGACGAGGCTCATCGAATCTGCCATTCCGCTTTGCAAAGGGGATGTGAATACAGTAATTTTCGAAGGCATGGACAGGCATATCACCTTTGTGCAGGACCCAAGTCTTCGCGAGGTCATGGAGATAGAGGTTATAGATATTTCTCCTCCTGAGCCGCCGTGGCTTGCCTTTGCCGTACAGAGGCTTGTAAGGAGCGGCATACTGGGAGAACTTAACATAAGGTTTACCACGAAACTGATCGACCTGCATAAATTTGAGGGGGGGAAAATGGTCTTCCCCTGCTATGCTTCTGAACTCAAAGGAAAATATATTGACACAGATACCGAGATTGAGGATAATTCCACGCTCGTTGGATGCGACATCTCGAAGCAGATATTTGATCTCAGGTTCCCGGACCTTTCTTACAAGCACATCAACATGTGCCCTCTCAAAGCGGAGCTTTACATGCCGACAAAGCCATTTATCACGCGCTGCTGCCAGAGCAAGAAATCAGGCATGGTGAACATCAACGGTATAGATGGAGCCGTGGTGCACTGGGGCGCTTCCGAATACGATATCGTGGATGCAATAAGGATGCTTGTAAAGGTTTTGAAAGGGATTCGGTTAGGTTAAGGAATATTAGTCAAAAAAGACTGATTTATTATAATTATCTAAAATCTTTAGCAAATACTTATGAAATAGTATTTCTATTTATAAAATAGTTACGTGTCATAGAGAGTATTTCTCATTAGAATTAAGTAATAAAAAGGAGTTTCATGAAAATAATTAAAGAGGTTAAGATTAATAATTACAAAGGACTTGAAGAAATTCAGTTTCCTTGTGGTCATATAAATATAATTGTAGGGCCAAATAATACTGGAAAATCTTCAATTTTAGAATCGATTTTGATGTCAATTTCCTCTTTAAACCATTTTGAAGATGTTCTTGAAACCGACTTGTCTAAAATCTTTACTTTCAAAGTTGAAGAATTAAAATATTTTATAAATCAAGGAAAGAAGAAATCAACGGTAGGAATAGAATTATCTGACGGCAATAGAATGTCATTGGATATTCTACACTCAAAGGAAGGATATCCTGAAGAAGTCGCAGAGGACTTTCTAAATTTTATAAACAGATTCTCTACAACTGGTATTTCGGATTCAACCTATAGAAGAGTATTACCACCGAGAATTAGAATACATCAACGGGAAGTTTATGAAATATCTAGGGATTTAAGATATTTAGAGAAGACTATGCAGAAAGAAGACCCTGCGAAAAAGTTGGAATTAGAAAAAATGTTGAAATTGATGTCTGATAAACTGAATGCGTCGATTGAAGAATCTAGAAACGAGATGATTAAATCAGAAAAGTTATTTTTAGTTTCAAAATTAAACAATAATCTAATTGGGATGTATGTTACAATGAACGACTATGCAGGAGAAATACCTTTTATTACAGATGAGAGAATTTCTATCAATTATAATATTCCTCTAATCATAAGTAGTCCTAAAGTTCGTTATGATATATCAATGCTTTATAATAAATTAATAGCTACAAAGAAACTACAAGATGTGTTGGATACATTAAAAAATAGAATCCCATATTTAGAAGATATTAGAGAGTTAGACAGCACTTTGCTTGTTCTGCTTGAAAATATAAAAGAACCACTACCATTATCGTTTATGGGAGACGGGTTTAAAGCACTTTTAAAATTATCGTTTATTGCGCCGTTAGTGAAAAATGGAATTATTTTATTTGAAGAGCCAGAGGCTTCTATGCATCTTGGCTACCTAAATATATTGGCGAGAGAGATTATATTAAACTCCAGTGATTCTCAATTTTTTATATCTACTCACAGTCTGGAATTGTTAAATAAACTCTTAGAAAAAGCTGAAAAGTGTGATAAACTAGAATCTATACGAATCTTAAGACTACGCAGATTATCGGACGGATTTATTGAGAGAGAAATTCTATCAGGAAAAGAGGCTAAAGAAGAAATTGAAACGATTGAAACGGATTTGAGGGGTTTTTAACAATGAATGTTTTAATTTGCGAAGGGAAAAATGATGCATGCTTTATTGACGAAATCATGAAAGAACGTTTTACTGAACGTATGCACACTATATATGACAACGATTTAGATAAACTCCAAGAGATGTTGGGGATGAATTGTTATAATTTCGTAAGAACTCGATTTCCTTTGATAATATATGGTGATGGTGGTAAATCCTTTATCAATACAGCTTTAAGGAGAGTTGTTGTTGAAACATTAGGTAAAAATAATGACGAGTTATATATAATTATGATTCGTGATGATGATGGCGCTCCCTATAAAGTATTGAATGAAAATCTCTGTAAAGAATTACAAGCTCTTTTAAGAGATGAGACAAAATTTATTGTACACATTCCAAAGATCGAATGTAATAACGATTTCTTTATCCTAAAGCACCCAAGAAGCAGAGGAAGCCTTAAAGTAAAGCTTTCAACCGTTCCAAG
>DAHXMQ010000006.1 GCA_027371625.1 Candidatus Methanoperedentaceae archaeon
TCCTATTATAATTGTAAGGGGGAGTAATTAAATTATTGGAAAATTCCCGTGGTTGTACACCCTGAAATTTTGACTTTTTTAGAAAACTATAAATACTAAACAGCGAATATAAAAATCTGATGACTGAGGGAAGGATGAGATGAGTTTTGGACTTTTGTTGAATGCCATTGTTTGTTTCGCGATAGTACTTGCTACTTTAGCTTTTGCTGTGAACTTACACCAGCATAAAAAGAGCCAGAAAGAAGAGAGCATACCCACGGTTAATGCCCTCATCGCCTTCTGGTCGCTCGTCGGAGTGTTTTTTTTATTTGCAGGACTGGAAACTCTGGCAGCATACGGGAATTTCACTGGAATCGAGCAAAATCTGTACTATGCGGGTTCGCTTCCGTTTGCATTTGTCACAGTCCCGCTGGTTTATTTTATAATATACATCATCCTCGGCGATACCCGTATCAGCCTTGGAGTATCAACCGTTTTCCTCATTTTCGGCGGGATTTACCTGGTCGCACTTTTTGGTTTCGGAATTATTGGCCCAACTACAACGGAATGGGGTTCCACTTTCGCTATAAACAGCAACATTGCGATAAACGTATATCTCTCTGGATTGTTTATCGTTCCGACAAGCATGATTATGGGTCTTTTGCTGCTGATACTTCTTCGAAGGATTCCAAAAAAGCTCCAGAACAAGATCGCTTTTTCCCTTGTGGCGATATCCTTAATCTTTGATTTCATGCTCCTTAATGATGTAGCGCCTTCAGGCGCTCTCCAGATGGCAGCGAGGATTTTCATAGTCATAGGCGCGGTTATTGGTTTCTTTGTATATTTCACACCTTTATCGTCGGACATGGGTATGGTGGACAGGCTCGGCTTATCTCAAACCAGGCTTCCGGATTTTGAACATGAAGACGAGTGAGGGGCTATGGAATTTGATAGCGAATTTGAGCAGGAAGTTGCAAACTTCTATCAATACATGGGGATAACTACAGGTCCAGGGGATATCCAGTACAGGTTGATACTTCTTGTCCTTGCGAAAAATGGAGAGGATAAGGTGACACGGTTCTCTGAGATCAGGGAATACACCGACAAAATCGCTGATCGTGGCAGTATCGGCAGCAAGTTAAAAACAATTTTCCAGTTTAATGGGCTGGCTATAAAGGTGGGCCACGGGGGTTATATGATTACCCATAAAGGACTGCTGGCAGCGGATTTTATCCGTTTCACTTCCAATTATTACAGGAAGGTAAAATCTACAGAAAAAATAATCAAGCGCATCCCGGCGTAATTATATGTTATCTGTTGAGAATTTACAACCATTAATTATAAATATAATAAGGTTTACATCACATATAATACTCATGATGAGCATCATTAAAAGGAGAACGTTATGAAATTAATAAAGAATGAAAATGCACAGAGTGGGATTGGCACGCTGATAATTTTCATTGCCATGGTACTCGTAGCAGCAGTCGCCGCATCGGTGTTGATAAGCACCTCTGGCACACTGCAGCAGAAAGCACAGAAGACAGGAACAGAAACCATATCAGACGTATCAACCAATATCAAGGTACTGTCTATAGTCGGTTATAGAAGTAATACTACCGCGACCTCTTTTGATCAAATAAATTTGACTGTTGAAGTTGCGCCAGGCGCGGGCAACATCGACCTGAGCCAGCTTAGAATCTCAATGTCCAATGGCACTGCCATGGCTAATAACATGGGCTATGGTACGACCCTGTCCGCCACAAATTTCACAGTAACAGCATTACGCGACCCGATGAATACCTTCAGCTCAAGCAGCCCGGTCATAAGCTCAGGGTCGCTTGTTGATATTACAGTACAGACAACAAGTACTGTCGCATTCCCGACGAGGTCGCCATATTTATTCAATGTAATCCCTGAAGTCGGTACTCCAATAATTATAAGTGGAAACACACCATCGACGTATGGTGTCGGTAATTACGTAGTGATAGAATAAAGATTCCGGCGGCATTGCCCACCTTTTACTTCTTTGCGTATTTTGTGTCTGGTATGAAAACAACTAACTCGTACGAACTGATACGAACTCACCCGCCGAAGTTCGTACGAGTTCGTATTAGTTCGCTGTTAATATTCAGCAACATGAATTGAAAATATCTCTCAATAAAAAGCTGCTGACAGGCAGCATTGGCAGCAGGTTAGAACAATACTGTTCTTTTGCCTGTTAAGAATTTACAACCATTAACTATAAATATAATAAGGTTCATATCATTGTATGGTACTCATGATAAGCATGAGCATAATATAAAAGGAGGAAACATATATGAAAGCACTAATAAAAAATGAAGATGCGCAAGCCGGCATCGGCACGCTGATAATCTTCATTGCCATGGTGCTCGTGGCTGCAGTCGCCGCAGCGGTGTTGATAAGCACCTCTGGCACGCTGCAGCAGAAGGCACAGAAGACAGGAACAGAAACCATAGCAGACGTATCAACCAACCTCAAGGTACTGTCTTTAGTCGGTTATAGAATCAATAATACCGATACCTCATTTACTCAAATAAATGCGACTATTGAAGTTGCGCCAGGCGCAGGTAACATCGATCTGAGCCAGCTCAGGATATCGATTACCAACGGCACAGCCATGATTAATAACATGGGATATGGTACGACCCTGTCCGCCACAAATTTCACTGTAACAGCATTACGTGACCCGGGAGGTACATTCAGTTCGGCTAGCCCGGTCATAAGCTCAGGGTCGCTTGTTGCGGTTACAATAGACACTCCAAATGCCACTATCGCATTCCCAGTGAGGTCCGCATATTCGGTCAGTCTGATACCTGAAGTCGGGACTCCAATCGTCATAAGTGGAAACACACCATCGACCTATGGTACCGCTAATTACGTAACGATAGGATAAAAATTCTGGTGGGCACTGCCCACCTTTCAAATTTTTATATTATCTTAAAGGAACTTAGTACAAGGCAGATGAACAATAATCAGGTGCTCAATAAATGGGATTTGCGACATCCGTTACAGTAATAATTCTTTTTGTTGCTTTATTGATCATAGCAACCATCAATTATCCGATTTTATCAGATTCTTATAAAACTTTGCGGGATTCAAAGGAGATAAATAATAAAATCCAGGCAGATCGCTTGAACACTGCAATAAATATCACGAATGTTAGCATTGGCAGCACTCTTAATATCACAGCATATAACAAAGGTTCAACCGTATTACACGCAGACAATTCAAGCGTGCTTATTGACGGCGTGTATATGACATACAGCGTTGTCCCGGATGGGCTCTGGCTGCCTGGAAAAGAGGCTGTATTTTCGGTAAATTCCTCAAGCTACACCAGAATAAAAATAATAACCGGAAATGGCATATCAGCATACTATAGTAATAGTTAGGAGGGTACATTGGGCGCTGAATCATTTACTGAGCTTATATTCTTTATAATAGCAATGATACTGGCTACTGCTGTTGCCGGTATCGTATATACAAAT
>DAHXMQ010000016.1 GCA_027371625.1 Candidatus Methanoperedentaceae archaeon
GCTTCTCATGCCTTTAATCTTTATTTATCATTCTTTGATTAATGGTATCGAACCTATATATGTACTAACATATAGCTTGATTTTAGGAGCTAGTATCTATTTAGCTATTACATTATTGAAAAACGTAGTATCATGGTATATGGATTCGGAGCAAGCAGCCAAAATCAATAAATGTGGAATTGAGGACTAAAAGCGGTTTTTTATTTTAAGGTGAAAAATTGCCCATTATACTACAAATAGAGCAAAAAAATTTTGGATATCTTTTTGCATATGCGCTTTTCTTCTGCGCAATTTACATATGGTATTTTCTTTGTTTATAGACTATATCTTGAAATACATAAAATCGATATGGAAAGCAGCACAACATAAAGCCTATGCAAATAATGTTATTTGTTAAGCAAATTCACCATTTCAGATAATCCAGCACGAAAATTTACAGTATATCAAAACTACCGAAGACTTAACAGAACCGTCCATCAATAATATCTATATACTAAAAAGGTGTAAAGAGAGTAGCCATAATTTGGTAGATTAGCCATAATTTGGTTTAAGGAGGCATAACATGGTGAACGAGAAATTAGCAGAATTCGTAAAAGCTGCAAAACCATCTGTTGCCGTAGTCGGGCTTGGTGGTGCAGGATGCAATATAACGACTTGGATACATGAAAAGGGAATGGCAGGCGGAAAGATCATCGCTGCCAACACTGATGTAAATCACTTAAGTACAATGAGCAAGGCTGATAAGCTGATCTTGCTTGGTGAGAAATTATGCAAGGGGCATGGATGCGGTGGATATCCTGAGATGGGTGCACAGGCTACCAAGGAGAATCTTCCGGAGATAAAAGCTGAATTAGAGGGGACAAACCTCGTTTTCCTCGTTGCAGGGTTGGGAGGAGGAACTGGTACAGGGGCAATACCGGTTGTTGCTGAAGTGGCAAGAGAAGTCGGAACACTTACAATCGCATGCGTCACTATTCCTTTCAAGATTGAGCAGTTTAGAAGAGAGAAGGCAAGAGAAGCCATAAAAGCTCTCACCGAAAGCTGCGATTCAACTATCGTTATCGATAACTCAAAGTTAAGGGAAGTGGCAGGCAACCTGCCTTTGAAAGAGGCACTCGCAGTGGCAAATGCGCTTGTGGGCGCATTCGTAAAGAACATAACAGAGACAATCACCCAGCCTTCGCTCATTAACCTTGACTATGCAGACCTTCGCGCTGTTATGGAGAGAGGCGGGATATCTGCCATCGGCATAGGCGAAGGCGACGGCGAGGACAGAGTAGCAAAAGCCGTATCGCAGGCAATTGCAGTCCCGTTGCTTGATATCTCGGACATGTCTGCAACCTACGGCGTGCTCATCCATATCGTGGGCGGCGAGGACTTAACCCTCGAAGAGGTCGCTGTCACAGGCGAGCTTATCATGGACACGGTGCCGAATA
>DAHXMQ010000029.1 GCA_027371625.1 Candidatus Methanoperedentaceae archaeon
ATATATACTACTTCGAGGGTTTTATCCCCGATTGTTTTTCTTGCCACCTTGCGCCTTCCAAAGCTATCGCTGGTCTCATCTGGGTTCAGGATGGCAGATCCTACACTGGTTTCATCTATCCCTCTTTGCTGCATTCTGAATAAAGCATGATTTGTGAATTTCATACCGATTAATTCTACGCTTTGCCTTAAATGTCTTGTTAGACTGAGAGTAGGAAGTACACCTCGCTGAAATTTCAAGCTACTTTTCTCTTTTTAAACTACCTGCCATAATTCCATCTTTCACAGTCATAACCACACATAACTCCCACCGTCTTTCGAAAACGGGGTCGTTGCCTGCAAACGATAGGTCATTCTCCTCGCACGAATTTCCTGAACATCATCGCCTCAACCTGACTTATGCCCAGAAGTCTGACCAGCATTCTGATATCGTCCCCATCCACCGAAGCTGCGGGCAGCATGGCTTCCCCTTTATAGAATATCCTTCCCCCTTTCATCTCCGCTCCCACATAACCCCTGGCTTTTCCTCCTATGATAAGCGTCCCGCCCTTCATATATGCGCCTGCGAACTCTCCCGCATTATTCGTAATTATCACTCCTCCCCGCTGAAGCACTCCTGTGTTCATGCCAGTGTCCCCCTCCACATGAACAAACCCGCGCTTCATCAGGATGCCTGTACTCATACCGGCATCACCTTCCACGGTGACCTTCTTATCAGCATCAAGCCTGGCAGCGATCGTGTCCCGGATTATCCCATCCATTATGGAAAGTTCATCTCCCTTCAGTACATTCGGAGGAAGCAGGGCTTCATTTAACCCATCCTGAAGAATACCAGTAATCGACCTGTACATTCTGTAGCCGGGGCGGTCGGACTCAACCTCTATCACGTTGCCCATCGGCTGTTTAACATTTCCCTTAACATAAATAGCGCCTGAAACCATGCTGATGCCCATCCTTGTATCGATATCACCATCCACGATTATCGAGCCTGCCCTGAGAGGTTTTCCAGTCCCGCCAAAAAATTTCAAATCAACACCGAGGCTGCTCCCCAGCCTTTTTCCCGCATTCCCCCTAATATGAACATCCTCTCCTTTTTTCAGGCACGAAACAAGGTCTTCGTATGTATAGGATGTGCCCTTCTGATGCGGAATAATACCGGAAGGAGAAAGCCGCTCTCCCCCGTGCTGCCAGTAGAAATCATAGGTAAAATCGCACAAACAATCAACAGGCTGGGACAACTCAAGATACATAGCGCACACAACTATTTGAACTTCCTTAACAACCTTTCATAGAACTCGTTATCCTTATTCTTCCTCGCAAGCCTCTCCACAATCAACTCAGGTGTGCTGCGCGCTAAATAATTATAGCGCGGATTCCTATCCACAATCAGGTTGTGGTGCTCATCCAAACCTTTTGCTTCGATGCCATCAATGCGAATGTTATGGTCTGTGTTCTTGAGAATGGCTTCTGCGACGTGGCTTACGAAAACACCAACCCCGCTATTGTTCTCAAGTTCCTCAAGA
>DAHXMQ010000043.1 GCA_027371625.1 Candidatus Methanoperedentaceae archaeon
ATATTCAAACTTTTATCGTGATTTTCATGATATTGAGAGATCGAGAAGCTATTATGAAAGAATTATTAGTGATAAATACAATTTTTTTGAAAATATTAAGAACGAAAACTTTAGAAAAATCAGTTTCACATACAAGATGAGGAACTATTTATCGCATTATTCAGATTTTTCAAGAAGAAAGTTATTTGAAGGTTACAAAAAAGACTATGACTACAAACGATTTTTAGAGCCGGGGGAGTTTTTAATATTTTCAAAAAAATTGTATTTATCACTAATAATTCTTTCATAATAGCTTCTCGATCTCTCAATATCATGAAAATCACGATAAAAGTTTGAATATAAAATTGCCTTAATTAATTTTAAATTTAATTTTGTATTCTTAGGCAGCCCCATTTCAGAAATTAATTTTTCAGGTCCTAAATTTACAAGAAAAACCAATTCTTTTTCTATAAAATTCTCCCATAATGCACAAGATCTTAAAAGCAAGGCTTCTAGCAGCATACATTTTTCAATGCGGGACTTTGCAGATTTATTAGGCAAATCATCATTTATAACTTCAAGCCCATAACTGATAATTTTTTCAATATCAGCTTCAAATTTTAAATGATTTTCTAGAATTTTCTTTTTACTCATACTGGTATCTAATGCTCAACTCGGAACCATGGCTGTACGACTCGTACTCAAATTTTGGATGTTTGCTTTGCCTTCCATATACCCTCTAAATTTTATAACACTTAGAATCAGAAATGATTTATAACTTTCCCCTTGGAAACGCCTAAATAGAATAATATCATACCGTATTATTAGCATGGGTAGAAGACACCAAGCTGGCTGGATTACAATATCAACCTGACGAATACGAGTCAATGAAAGAAACCATAGAAGTTCTATCGGATGCTGATATTATGAAACAGCTTGAAGAAGGTAAGAAAAAAGACATTAAAGTTAGAGATTTTGAAGATGTCGCTGCCGAACTTGAAATATAAAAATCTCTCCGCTAACCTGTTAACTCGATAGTAATTTCTCCCGCTCTTCCAAAAACCCCCTCTTCATCCTCATCGACACCCACCTCTTCGGCTCCTTCACAAGCTCGTACCTCTTTTTAACCTCTTCAAACTTATCCTTAGCAACATCCCAGAAACCATCATCCACGATGACCTTCCCTTCCACAAGGGCATCAAGCGCCATCGGATTCCTCTTTTCTATCATTTTAAGGAACTCGTTTTTGGTGTAACCCTTGACTTCAATCGGCGTATCTGTAAGCGAATACAAAAACTCAAGTCTTTTAAGAGGATTCTCAGGAAGCTTGTCAGAAATCACAATAAAATCAATATCGCTCCATACATTATAATCACCGCGCGCCATCGAGCCGTAAAGCACGCCTGTGAACTTACCAATTTTAGAGGCGACAATTTTTGAATACTCAGCCAAAACATCATTCACTTTATTCATATTTCTTCCCCATCATGCCGCAAAAATCACAAATCCTCTTTGCACAATCAAGCGCCTCATGTGCGGTTTTATCATCATAAAACTCAAAAGGGCTGCCCTCGGTAAAGGCATCGGGATAGCGCGCAGGCACATAATGCCTGTCAAGAGTTCTGGCGCAGGAGGTCAA
>DAHXMQ010000044.1 GCA_027371625.1 Candidatus Methanoperedentaceae archaeon
CAGTGCTGCATAGTTCTACTTGCAGTTGCTTTGACCAGACTGCAGCACGGAATTAAAGAAAATCTTTCTTCGGTTGCATATTTGACGTGAGGGGGGTGAAAAAAAGTTACCAACGGTTTTAGGTAGGCTTTGGTAAGTGCCTTTGTTATCCGGTTTTTTAACAATAATTATTTATAGTATGAAAAAGAAGGAGAACAAAAGTGAAAAGTGTAACCTTCAAGATGTATAAGGGGGTGTTAGGGGGAATTCCCCTAATCATTATCACGGGAAATGTTTGATCGTATTATTTTCGACTCAACCAAAGTTGTGAGAGGGTATATGCATCACGATTTATACTATATAGAACAATCTTATAGCTTAGTTGCATCTTAATCACAGGTGTCTCTCTCCCTGTATGGGTTATATTGGAAACGAACTCCCAGTTTGCATCTTAATCACAGGTGTCTCTCTCCCTGTATGTGTTATATTGGAAACGAACTCCCAGTTTGCATCTTAATCACATGGGTGTCCAGTTTCACTTGGAAATCGTCTTTAATCGGGTATAAGAAAGAATAATATATAATGGTATGAATCGCAGAGAGTAGTCATAAGATGCATCTTAATCACAGGTGTCTCTCTCCCCGTACGGGCTATGTCTCTTAGTAATACAGAACCACGGATTTGGGTCTAAAAAATATTAAAGGTTTTTCTGTATATGTGAACTCGCCGCGAGTCTGTCTTTTCTAAGGTCTCTCAGCTCATCTTCTATTATTATATGTATCCCATGTAGTTCAGGATCTTCGTTTAACATGTACTTAACAGCATTTCTTGGATATCTGAGTGTTATTGACATTGTTGTGCCGTCTCTCCCGCCTTTACTGTTTCTGGTGGCGCATATTATACCGGATGTAGTTAGTTTTGTGAGATATACTGAATGCGATTCTCTACTAATGCTTGGTAGATTCATTGTTGACCTATAATAGTCCTGCTTTGCGAAAACGTCTCTTGAATCCAAAGCACTGTTCTGGTTTGACATGAGGAGGGAATAAATTGCTGATAGGATGAGTTTGCCCGATACAGCTTGTTCCTTCAGGTTTTCTCCGTCTCTGAGTATGTCGTATTTTTCAATAATATATTCCATTATTTCGGCGGTTATTGTTGATATCTTGGCATCTTCTGCATGTTTTGCACAGAGTCCGAGTACCGAAAGCCCTTTTCGGATATCTCCTCCTTCGATTGCTATGTGATTACAGAGCATATGGAGAACGTTCTCAGGCACGAAACCATCGTTGAACGCCAGTTTTGTTCTTTGACTGAGGATATCAAAGCATTGGTCAGCGCTATAATCCTTGAAGCTTATTGTATTGAGTGTGTTTAAGCTACTGAAAACTCTAGAGTCTTTGATATCTTTAGCTATGTTCATCCGGTTTGTTATTATAGTCATTGAGAGGTTTTCCGTACGAGTGAAATAGTATATCACGTCTTCAACTTTTTCTTTCGACCTGGAAAAAAAGAGCTTGTCAAATTCATCGATGCATATGTGTATGTATGTTTTCCGGCATTTCTCTTTAATAATGTTAATATAATCTTTGAATGATATACCGCGACTTGGTGCATCAACATTCAGTTCTCGACATATTTCTGTCATCAGGGAATTTATCTCAGTTCCTTGTGCAGTCACGTAGATTACTATATAATCCTCGTGACCAAGGTCCGACATATATGTATCTGCCACGATTTTTGCCAGCTTATAGGACATGGTTTTCCCTGTGCCAGAGTTACCACACATCATGAGACTTCCGGAGGTCTTGTCGATTACAAATTCTATAATCTGCTTAGATATACGTGAGATTTCTTTTTCTCTATGAATAGAGTTGCGTGGAATATATCCGATGTCAAGGAACTTTCTTCCCCGTGGTTTGTATATGATCATTTGTTCGTCCAGTTCTGTTTTAATTGTCTCGACAATCTTTTCCACTTGGCTGTTGCTCTCTATTTCAATGATGTTATCCATAGCTAATCGCATCATAATTGTATAAACGTATTAATGAATCTAACGATGCCAAACGCATAAATGCCCAAAATGTGCGCTACACAACCTGAGTGGAATCACGTTCCCGCTTCAACCCCACAGATTCTTTTCATGATTCATTGATTCTTCTATCGCTATCGGCGAAGCCCGTATCATGTAATATAGATGTAGTGCATCTATGAGCAGAGCCAGGCATCTCATGTTTACTTTACTTCTCGCACTGCCAGCGTCCTTATTCTTCAATGCTCTGCCGGGTGCTTTCTGTTACGGATCACGATCTATCGAAACTCACATGTAAGCCAGATTTAGAGAACATCAGTAAATATACCAATTTTTTTTCATCTTTTGCATCTTAATCACATGGGTGTCCAGCTTCACTTGAAAATTGTCTTTAATCAGGGCATAAAAAAGAATAATATATAATGGGATGAATCGCATAGAGTAACCATAATTTGCATCTTAATCACAGGTGTCTTATGACAAGATTGCCGTCAGATAAATAGAACGGATGTATCGATTGCCCGCACGGCACTCAAAAAAAAAAGGAAAACCAGATACCGAAATGTTGTCGTATCCGTATAACTGGGAGGAGATTGAGTTCACTCAAATATCCCTGCTTCACATAGCATCAGAGCGCCGATTGCTGGCGCCATGTGGCTTTTCTTATCACCTGAATGGGCTACTTTAATCTCACGATGCATCTTTTCACTTAGTACCTGTGCGATTGATTCTGGCAGTCTATCGATATTAGCCATGCCGCCCGATATGAACATCGGTTGTTCCAGTGCGGTTTCCCTCATAATTGGATCAACGTTCCTGTACAGCTCTTTCTGTATAATGTTCACGATGCTCAATACGTACTCGTGAAGTGGATCTGTGACCTCAGCCGAAACTTCGAAATCCCGGTATCCTTCTTCAGTTAGAGGCTGTACCTGAAAAGTCCTTACTTTGCCAAGAGAAGCGTTTTCTTTCATTTCTCTTGCTTTCTGTATCGTGATTTCTTCACCAACGCTCTTCCTTACCCGATTCAGTATGTCATGGTCCACCCGGTTTCCACTCATATCTGAATGTGCGGACAGGTGCTTAACGACTCCTTCTGCCGAACAGCAAAGCTCTGTTGTGCTGCTTCCCAGGTTTACCGAGAAGAAAGTCGAATCTCGAACGATATCGGGTTTGCATGTAATCTCAACGACAGAGCACACACCCTCGGAGAATACCCACATTCGGTCAAACTCAGCAGCCTGCTTCACCGCGCGCGATAATCGATCTTTTCCATCAGTCATCTCCATGGCGGGTGAGGCAAGAACAATATCGGCTCCGGTTGGGATTTCAAGCGTTTTTAAAATATCAATGGTTTGCTGGATTCCCTCATCTGATTTAATGATGCCAAAAGATAGTGGCCATACGGCATCTGCATATTTAACGGCTTCATCTCCTATAGTGGGCGGTCGTGTTCCGAGATTTTTAAAAGTTTTACTGCTATACTTGACGCAGGTTTTTATAGCGCGCGTTTTTATCTCATCAGTACCATTCTCTCGTAGGGCAGCAACAGTATTCTGGCTGCCTACCTTCAATCCTATGTGGTTTACATTTTCTGTCATATACGTTTCCTCTTTATGAAGACGGAATGCAATTATCCGATTCTCTTACCAACCATTTTCACAGCATTCACAGCAGTTCGTTCAATCGGGTTACGTGTTTCGATTTCATCTGAACCAACGATTGGATCAGTTATTTTTTTTTCAGGTACACGTGTATCGTTTTCAACCGAATGTTTTTCGCGTGGCGGCTGCATGAGTAGAACCATAACTTCTCTATCAGCCCATGTTTTATCCAGATACACACGTGCCGCGTGGCCGGATTTCTTTACCGTTTTTGTTACAACAGCATAAGCGGTCGTATTGATTGTGATCTCTGGCTTAGGCATAAACAACATTATTATGTTCTATCAAGATATATATTTTGTGGCTGCATGTAGATGCATAGTAGCAGTATGTAGATACGTTATGGCTGCATGTAGATACATTGTGGCTGCATGTAGCTGTATGTAGATAAAATCTTTAACCATCCTCTTCTTTTTCATGGCTGAGGTAATATTAGTATAAACAATCTTGCGTGAAACGTCACGCTTATGCATAATAAAATGGATGCTCATGAGAGAATTTGAACCCACGTTTCTGTCACAATAGAATCGCACTCTCAATTTCAGAATGCATCTGTGCGAGGGTTTTAAGCGTGCATTCGTAGCGTTCCAGCAACGCACTGCTTTTTTCAAGCAGTATTTCGAGATATTTTATTCTGGCTCGTTTTCTTTCCGCTAGTTCGGAGAGTAGGTGGATAGTCCGTTCGCTGCAGGCGCCGTCTTTTTCTAAAGCGCTCTCTGCCTCAAGGATCGCTATGGCGGCTGAGTTCATATCGTCGAGTAAATCTTTTTCGTTCGTTATGGTTTTTGGCTGCTCGTATCGAATCATTTTCCAACCTCTTTTGTTGCATCAGCAGGTCTCCACACCTTTATTTTTTTCCCATCTATCAATGTTTTTTCACTTTTCACCAGCCCATTCGATTCTAGTCTATATAATTCGTTTTTAACAACGGTAACATCCCATTTGAGCTGAGCAGCGACGTCACTTGTTGACGGCGGGCGCCCATTCAGGTAGTTGTATAGATGCAGAGCATGAATAATGAGATTTGGGTTCTGTTTTGCAATGTCCTTGTTATCACCGTCATTGCTTTTATTGTGGATAAATGCCCAGAAGCGCTTTCCAGATGCCAAATGGCTGGTTATTGGAAAACCCCTGTTCATTAGACTGCGCAAGGTATCACATATATACGTTTCCGATTCACCAACTCCAGTCAGGCTATTTGCAGTAGTCCAGCCGGCTGTTTTTTCTAATTCAATAAGAACCTTTTTTTGTTTTGACGTGACTTTATATTGAGTTCCCGAAATAACAAAAACCTGATCCCTCAAAATGGGAGACCTTCGACTTTCAACATTCTCTCGTTGTGTGTTGTTTATCTCTCGTTGTGCATCGTTTATATTTTTAATCTTATCCCGCACATCTGATATGAATCGGGACGAGTCGTCCATCAGCTTGGCGATTTTTTCAATCTGTGCCTCCCGCATTTCCGTTTTTTTAATATCCGTCAAAAAACTCTTATCAGCTTTTTCGATGATATTCTTATTATACGCGTTTATGTAT
Organism: Candidatus Methanoperedentaceae archaeon; assembly: GCA_027371625.1. Taxonomy (GTDB): domain Archaea; phylum Halobacteriota; class Methanosarcinia; order Methanosarcinales; family Methanoperedenaceae; genus Methanoperedens. The sequence continues at coordinate 5,212 of DAHXMQ010000044.1, forward strand.
GCAAGCCAGTATTCTTCTTGAGTATAAAACGATTCGGTTTGCAGACCAACATTTTCGGTTTTTTCCCAGCGGTGCTTTGTTTTTTTATCAAAGGAAAGCACACCTTTGTGAGGCCTATTATTATTATTATTCGATAAGCTAAAGATATATATTATTTTACCATTCAACACCATTTGTATGTTCTCATCAAATGGAATCGGGTCTTCAGGTTTTAATTCTGGAACCGGTTTCTGGTCGGGAGATATAGATTGTGTTTCTAAGGCAGGCGAGGCGTTTGTCTCTATAATAGGCGTTATGTCCTCTTTTTTGTTCTTAAGAAAATGGAACATTTCATCCTCAGTGGTTTAATTCTGGTTTGTATTTCTGCAAATCGACCAGAACATCATGCTCTTTTTTTTCAATGACGCCCGGGTCTATTTGATCTATACGACTAAAAATCTCGTCGAGTTTATTCTCAAGGTCATCAATCTTCTTATCAAGATCAATATTATCTTTAATTATTTTTATCGAATCCATTTTCATCAAAGTTATGAATTAATGCTATTTAAAGGTTATTGGAGTAGATGTAAAGAAATGAAAGTAAACTATATTCGGATTTTAAATTAGCAAATCGGAATTTTACGACTTTGAATTTACATATAAATAGAAACAAAAAAAGAAATTAAAAAAGATATTTATTATAAATATTGGAATTGTGAAAAAAAGGCGCAGCGAACACTCATCGGAATTTCAGAACAATAAAATGCCATGTTCGTGAAAACATATAAAAAAACACGACATATAATCACTTTAAATTGAAAAATACAAACTATTCGGAATTTTACCCTAAATAGAGCAGCTTATGGTGCGTATTTACGATTTCAGCAGTTAACAGTAAAAATATATATATTTCTGAGCATGGCTTTTGTATCATTTGTGGATAAACGAAGCACTAATCGGAATATTAATAGCCGTCTCGGAATTATAAATTTTTATTGAATAAGAGGAATAAATATAATTGCTTCTGAGCAATCGGATTTTGATTTCAGGCAGTCTATTTTAATTGGATTTGATAATTGGGGCATTCCAGCATATATATGTATTCCTATTATTGTATTGATTTTATTTAGAAATCGGATATGTATAATCTTGAATTATTCCGATACACCCCTAAAATTGCTCTGAATTGAAAAATATTGTTTACCTCTGGATATTAAAAAAAAAGTGAAAGGGTGTCAAAAAAAGAGACTTTGAGTTGACAAATAAAAAGGTTATAGGATGATGTAACGAGAAAAGATAGAATCCAGTGCTGTTATAAAAGGCGTTGAAAAGTATCCTCTTATCCATCAACCTTTACCTCTGCTTCTTTATAGGTTAATGCACCGCATTCTGGACAGAATTGTTTGTTGGTTAATGATAGTTCAGGTAAGGGTGATTGACGTGAGGGTAAGCTGTTTTTGTTGGAGAGGTGTATGGATGATTGTCACAGCCATCCATTTTGGCATCACAGCATCAACCAACTTTTTTTTCACATAAAACCTGTGGCATCGTTTCTCATCAGCCTCGGCGCAGAGAAGAACAATGGTATTGTATTGATAAGTCTCTGCCAGTGAAAGAACTTTTTCAATCCCTCTCGGTTCATTAGCTAACTTGATATTCCTGGCATCCATGGAAAGATTCCCAAGGTCGGATATCCATGCATAATCTATCCCTGCGCTGGAAAGGGCATTCTTGAGCGCGCTGGCACAGAAATCTTTATTCCATCCGCAATAAGGTTTCAGGCGCACATCGATAACAACATCAGCATTCATTTCCTTCAGCATAGCAAGCAGGTGATTGGTGCCGCCAAGACCGCCGTATCCGATGGTTTTAATCAACATATCTTTTCAAGATTCTGTATGGTATGTTTATTTCTGATTGCTTACAATATCTTGCCTGACCGCAGCGCAATCAGGGCAATCATTTTCACATCGGCTGCATATGACAGGAGCATCTGCTCCAAACCTGCGGTTCATGATATCTATTAAGATATGCCTGTGGCAATTCTCGCCATGCTTTTCATAGCAGACTAAGAATACGTCTTTTTTCTGAGCCAGTTCCCAGATTTTCTTCATCTCCTCAATGCAAGGATCGCAGTTCATCTCGCGCAGAAACCTTTCAGTATACTGCGCCCAATTGATGCGCCCGTCCTTATAATCATGCAACAACCCCCATGATGGGCTAAGCACATGTCCGGCACTTCTGGTCACTACGATAAACACAGCACCAGGATACTCCGCAGCCATCTCTTTCATTCGAGCGATATACGTTTCCTTCAGCATTCAATAATCACCAGATGCCAGTCTGGAAAGTTTCTTATCCTGAATTTTGCAGTACCTTTCGCACGAATTCGTGCCTCGACATACCAGCTTTCTCCCACAAAGTCGGCTCACGCCCTTCAGCAGACGTATGCGCAGGTTTTGCAAAGGGAACGTAATCCAGGCAGTCATTGTTTAAAAGGTAATGGAACTGAGGATCCCGGCAATGCTTAGTAGGCGCCGCGCAGGTCCGGCATTGGACTGCACCCCAAAAAGTGGACAGGTAGTTAAGAAACATTCTTAACAAATGTCAACAGAAAAGGGTGCAAATATGAAAACAAGGAAAAAATTCACACGAGAATTCAAAATATCGGTTCTTCGTGAAATCGAGAACG
>DAHXMQ010000045.1 GCA_027371625.1 Candidatus Methanoperedentaceae archaeon
GCCTATCGGCAGGTACGAACGATAACCAGGTTTTCTATGTGCTCCATTACAAGCTCAGGGTAGCAGACAACGCCATCAAGGGAACATATAATGTGACACTGGGCTGGGATACAGGGCAGGGATGGACAAGAAAAGATTTCCCGATATACATCGACCCCAAGAGGGCGGATTTCGTGGTCGGAGCGCTTGTAACATCGCCTGAGAAGCTCAAATCCTCTGGAGTAGAAAGGGTGTTCACGATCTGCCATCTTAGATCTAAATATTTACCTGCATCCGCAGGGTCAGGGTCCTGGCTCATGAAATATGCCTGGACTCTGCTTCCCTGTGCCCCAGTGAGGGGCGTGCCAAGAATATGGCTGGCTGTTAAGGTTATCAGTATCACGAATGCTATAATCTTCACCATTATTTTTCTCTTCATATTCTTACCTCAAATTTGTTATTATTTTCCTGTATGTATTTTTTATATTCATCGTATCTATTATGAGAATAATTGCAGGAACAATGGTTATAGCCGCAATCATGCTTGCAGCAACCCCGTAGCTCATCATGGTTCCCATATCGCCGAGGAAGGTCAGCCTGCCGAGGGACATTGCCTGGAAACCTATCAGGGCTGCAAGCGTTGTTGTGAGCATGGGTGTTATCACATTGTTCAATGTTACCTCCATCGCATCCCTGTGCCCGAGGTGCGGATGCTTCACTTTCAGTGCTGATAGGTTAGCAAGCTCGAGCCTGTACCTTGTTACAAGCTGTATGCCGAAGTCTATTCCTATGCCCATTATCATTGAAGTGACACCGGATGTCTGGGAGCTCAGCCCCATTCCTATAAGCCCGACATAGCCCATAGTCCACAGTGTTCCGAATATTATGGTGGTCATGGGTGTGAACCCGTACTTTATGGAGCGGAACAGCACAAGCACGATTATCAGGATACCGATGAGCGAATAGGTGGAGGTCTTTGCCATATCAGGCGCGATGGCTTCCATCATTTTCTGGCTTTCCATCACGCTTCCACCCACGCTTGCCGTAATTCCCGGCGGCTTTGGGACTTCATCAAGTATTTTTTCAAGTTCAGGATCGAGCTTGGAAAGGTCAACATCGTCTGTGGTGCGAATGGTAACAAGAGCAAGGGTGTAGTCCTTGCTGATGGAGCTATCAAGAAGCCCATTCTTATCTGTAAGTTCCTGAACTTTCGTAATTGACTGGGGCAGCCTCCCGCCATTGATGCTC
>DAHXMQ010000056.1 GCA_027371625.1 Candidatus Methanoperedentaceae archaeon
GATAATATTAAGCATACCTAAAGCATTAACTGACTGGTTGATTGAAATTTAGACAATCAATAAAATTAACAAGGTGAGTTGGATGACAAATGAGAGCGAAGATATAGAAGAAAATGTACAGGACATTATCATGTTCGTACCGGAGGGGAATTTTTTATAGAGTTCCTCCAGAAAAATTAAAAGAATTTAAAATGAGTAAAAAAGACGTCGAAGAATTTTTTAAAGAACAGGAAAAAATCCTCTCTGAAATGTATAAGACATCTGCGGCAATACCCTCATGCGGTGCTGAGAGGATAGTACGTGTACCGGCTGCAATACCCTCATGCGGCGCTGAGAGGATAGTACGTGTACCGGCTGCGATACCCTCATGCGGTGCTCCCAGGATTCTGCAAAATCCCAGAATCTTTCGTAGCTGGAAAAAAGAATGAACTGAAGAGCTACTAACATAGGAGTTGAGGACAATAGAAACCTATAATCCCCAAACATTTTATGGTAGTAGCTATCCTTCTGTAATGGGATATCTGCCATATGCTCCGCAATGCCTGATAATACGTGATGTAAAAATAAACAAAGAAAAGTGCAAGTTTGTCATAGACCCGGGCACTCAGCGATGGATGATAACAAAGCCACTGGAGGCGGAAATACTCAAGTTAAGCAATGGCAAACGAACAGTAAATGAAATCGCGACCCTCCTCTGTGGATTTGAGCCACTCGTGGAGATTAACACCCAGCTTGAAGAGATAATCGGCTCTCTCTTTTATGAAGGTTTCCTGTTTAATAATTATGAGGAATACCAGCGCCAGTCCAGCAGGATATACAATGATACTGATGTCAGTGCCATTCATTTGGAGATAACAAATGCCTGTAATTTACGATGTTCACATTGCTATCTCAGTTCAGGGGAAAAAAAAACAAATGAACTATCTTTAGATGAAATCAAGGATGTCATCGATTACCTCCCTCCAATGTCGGGAAATCAAATCTGTATCACAGGGGGCGAACCGCTACAACATAAAGATATATTCGAGATTCTGGAGTATGCGGCTGTAGTGAGAGGGCTTACCGTTGACATCTATACCAATGCAACACTGATTAACGACAAAATAGCAAGGAGATTGAAAGAATTGTCACATCACGCCAGGTATGGCATAAATCTTCAGATAAGCTTAGAAGGTCATGACCCGGTTCAAAACGATATTGTAAGAGGAAAAGGAACTTTTAACAAAGTCATGAATAACATAAAAACCCTGGCAAAGCATGGGCTGAACAAGCAAATAACCCTGTTCATCTGTCTGACCAAAAATAATATTCATAACGTCCCGGAGATGATTAAAATGGCTGAGAAGCTTGACGTTAATGCCTTAAAATTTTCCCAGTGGCAGAAGCAGGGAAGAGCATGGAAGGAAAATCTCTCACCCCGTCCGAAAGACTGGATTCATGCAGGGGAAATCGTGCTCAATTATCCGAATAAAAAGATATTTCTTACAGGGAATTTCTTCGCTGACCTTAAAAACGGTGCAGATGGTTCCTTCCATCTCATGAACAAGCTATTTCCTAAATTCAGTTGCCACCTCAAACTCGTACCAAGGATAGATTGTCAGGGAAATGTCTGGCCATGTCAGCTTTTTGTTGACCGTGAGTTTATAGTGGGAAACATCCGCGAAGAGCCGCTTGCGAATATGT
>DAHXMQ010000076.1 GCA_027371625.1 Candidatus Methanoperedentaceae archaeon
CAAGGGTTAGAAGGGCGGAGTGCTGTGCGCTTGGGGAAGCAACTGTTGTCGAGGCTGATGAAGTGCTTTTTAATGGTATTGTGTATCTGCCTGTGCGCATCTATGAGGCGGCTGAGAAAGAACTTGTTATAGTGATTTCAGATATTCCCATACATCCAACGGCATCGTACGATATCAGCAAGGTGCTGGCGGACTGGATGCAGTCCATACATGCCAAGAATATTGTCTCAATTGCCGGGATTGCCACAACAACAGGGGAGCGCCGTGTCTTCGGGGGTGCAACAAGCCAGGAGTTGCTGGAAAAGATCAAGGACAAAACTGAAATCTTCCAGGTGGGGACTATTTCAGGCATATCGGGTAGTATAATGACTGAGTGCTATCTCAGGAGCATGCCAGCCGTAAGCCTGCTGGGCGAGACGCCCGGACCAAATCCTGATCCGAAAGCGGCAGTCGAGGTAATAAATGTTCTAAATAACATATTCGGCTTATCCGTAGATACCGCTAAATTGTCAAGTCAGGCTGAGCAGATCGAACTTGAACTTTCCAAACTTGCGGAGCAGGTCAAAACCACGGAAACGCCTTCGCTCCCCAAGAAAGAATTCCCGATGTACGGGTGATTTTATGCGCCATGTCGTGCTAAGCGGAATTGCGCCTAATGTTCTGAAGGACTTAGAGCATGATAAGATTAAGACCATCGAGATTAGAAGCCCGCATAATTTTCTCTCGGCGCTTGAAACCGATGTGGGGGATGTAATCTTCCTTACGTCAACAAGCCTGGGAGATGTGAGACCGGGTACCACCGGCGTTATTGCAAGGATACGCGAGAAACAGATTTCGATGCACAGGGTAATCCAGAGAACAGAGATGTATTATGAGGAAGCCGAGGTGCAGATGGCGCGTCTCCAGCTTGAAATGAAAGGGCATGCAAGGGTTAGAAGGGCGGAGTGCTGTGCGCTTGGGGAAGCAACTGTTGTCGAGGCTGATGAAGTGCAGTTCTTTGAGGGAAGGTAGGATTAATCCGTAACTTCGCCTGTTTTAAGTAATATGTAATTCCAAGTCCAATTTCTCTATGATTTTCTTGGATTTTTTTGGAATTTCAGACAAAATCCATTTGCCCTCAATTTTGAGCTTGTAGATTCTGGATAAATGAAGA
>DAHXMQ010000161.1 GCA_027371625.1 Candidatus Methanoperedentaceae archaeon
AGATGTGCGAACTCTCGGGAAGTGCAGAAAGCTGCTATGCTCACTTATTTCAACTTATTTTTTGCATTACTTTTATAACCGAAATATGCTCATACGAGTTTTTATGCTCTAAGGAAAATTATAAGTCCCTTTGGACACAAACGATTTTAAAAACTGAAAGGAAGTATCAGAATTGATATTAGATTTTATTAAAGCATTCTCAGAAGAAATTAAAAATGTCCCTGATGTATATATTGACTATCGTATTAACGTCGATAATGGGAAGACAAAGTTTCAACCCGATATTTTTTCTTGTAATAGTAAAGGTAAACCATTATTAGTTATTGATTATGAAAGCCCTAACTCAAGTGATGCACGTATTCCTTCGAAAGACGTTAAACCTTATTTGAAGTGGAATCCACAAGTTCCGTATATTATTATTACAACCCTTCCAAAAAGACCTAGCCCTTCTTGGCAGCTAAGATATACAGATGCTACAAATAAGTTTCATAAAGGCAAGAATGAAGTGGTTCGGGAAAATCCTTTCGAATATTGGTATAACTTCTATAAGAATGAATTACAAGAGTATGAAGCAGAGATGAAATCTGTTTATTTTATTAATATCAACTGTAAGGAAACAAATCTTGAAATGTTGTTTTAGAGTAAACTCACCGTAACAGCATCAATGGCATGTAGAAAAAATATCGATCATTCCCAGAGGTGAAAAATCCCAATGACCCGATGGCGCATCAGTAAAGGGCAGGCAGTTGACCTGCAAGAATGGGCACTCGAAGAAAGCGGAACCAAGGAATTTCTGGATACTCTGCCCGAACTTCCGAGAAAGGGTGAAATAAAACCCGGACTTTATGTAAGCTATGAAATCAATGAAATTGAGCTTGACGGAGGATTTGACTGGCCAGATGTAGGCGTTGCCACTGTATTTGCGATCCTTGAAAATGGTCGCAAAGAATTCGTAGGGGAAGTTCGCGCTTATAATTGGGAAGCTATCTGGCTGAGCACAGTGGACTTTGATGAGGTAGATGACCCAGAAGAATGGTGGAAATGCGTGAAGGATGCTTATAAGCGGCAGAGAGAAGCTTCCGGCTGACATTCAGGCAAACTTCATATACCCGCAAACATAAATTTACATTTAAAATTCAGAATACTGAGGCATCAATAATGACCCCGCTCAAAGAAGCAACCATAGAAACTATAAAACGACTGCCTGATGAGAGTTCATTAGAAGACATCATGTACGAGATAAACTTTGTCGCGCAGGTTCTTGAAGGGCTCAAGGATGCTGAGAAGGGAAAGCTGCTGACCACAGAAGAGCTTCTTGACAGAGTCGAACAATGGGCAAAGTAAAATGGACTGAGAAGGCAAGCAGCAATCTGCAGGCGATTCATGATTATATTGCTAAAGACTCAAAAACTTACGCCGCACGTTTTATAAAATCTCTTATCAGAGCAACCACAAAACTTGCGCAAATGCCTCGCTGCGGGCGTATAGTCCCCGAGCTTGAAGAGTACGGGTTCAGAGAGGTCATTTTCCAGAATTACAGGATCGTTTACAGGCTTGTAGAAGGCTGCGGTGATGTTGAGATACTTGCTGTTGTGCATAGCGCCCGTGAAATGAATAAAGCGGTTCGCAAAGAATGGGAGCTTAATTGAAATGATTTTATATCTCAAACACAGCAGTTAAGCCCGCCCACGTTCTGCATTGTACTATAGATGTGCGAACTCTCGGGAAGTGCAGAAAGCTGCTATGCTCACTTATTACTATTGATTTTTACTGGTATCTCTGGAAGTCAGTTTAGATTATCGACATTCCCAATATTCTATCTATACCTAAAGACAAAAACTATTAATCTTCTCCCACTATCATAGCGGCAATGAAAAAAGTAGTACTTGCATATTCGGGCGGACTTGATACCTCGGTATGCATACCCCTGTTAAAAGAACACTACGGCTGCGATTATGCGGTCACGGTAACGGTTGATGTCGGACAGCCGGCAAAAGAAATCCAACAGGCAGAGAAAAAAGCCGAGAAAATAAGCGACAAACACTACACCATAGATGCGAAGGAGGAGTTCGTAAAGGATTACATCTTCCCGCTTATCAAGGCAAACGGCAGCTACGAAGGCTATGTTCTCGGAACATCGATAGCGCGCCCGCTTATAGCGAAGAAAGTGGTGGAAATCGCACAGAAAGAAAAAGCCCACGCGCTTGCGCATGGATGCACGGGCAAGGGGAATGACCAGTTGCGCTTCGAAGCAGTGTTCAGGAGCACGGCGCTTTCGGTCATCGCCCCGATGAGGGATATGAACCTCACCCGCGAATGGGAGATGGATTATGCAAAAAAGCACGGGATACCCGTCGCAGCCACAAAATCAAAACCGTGGAGCGTGGATGAGAATATCTGGAGCCGCAGTATCGAGGGAGGCAGGCTTGAGGAGCCTAATTTCATTCCGCCTGAGGAAATATTTGAGTGGACGGTCTCGCCTGAAAAAGCGCCCGATGCAGAGGTTATCGACATCGGTTTTGAATGTGGCGTGCCCGTGTCGCTGAATGGCGAAAAGCTGGATGGCATTTCATTGATCCAGAAGCTCAACAGGCTGGGCGGCGCGCATGGCGTTGGGCGCACGGATATGATGGAGGACAGGGTGCTCGGCTTGAAGGCGAGGGAGAATTACGAGCATCCTGCTGCCACTTTGTTGCTGACTGCACATAAAGACCTTGAAAAGCTCGTGCTGACAAGAGAGGAGCTTCGCTTTAAGTCGCTCGTGGATGAAACATGGAGCGAGCTTGCATACAAGGGATTGGTGGATGAGCCTCTTTATTCCGATCTGAATGCTTTTATCGATAATACGCAGGAGAGAGTGACGGGAAACGTGAAGCTGCGGCTCTACAAGGGCAGCGCGAAGGTGGTTGCGAGGGATTCGCCCTTTGCTCTGTATTCTGCCGACCTTTCGTCTTTTGACAGCAAGACCTTAGACCAGAAGGATGCAGAGGGGTACTGCAAGTACCACGGGTTCCAGGCAAGGATGTTCAGGAAGCTGCGTTAGAGTTTGTGATGAAAACTAATTCTTATTCGAAAGCCAAGCTCGAGAGAAATGAAATCGAGAGAAGGCTTAGGGAGGAGCTTAAAGGAATTGACATAGACAAAATAACTTCTGAGGTTAGAACTGAAGTGAACGAAGCGGCTAAAAAGAAATATGCAGCGATTCTTGCTTGATGCCAACGTATTCGTAGCCGCAATTAAAAATCCTGA
>DAHXMQ010000131.1 GCA_027371625.1 Candidatus Methanoperedentaceae archaeon
GAGACATAATGGCAAAAGAATGGATAATCGGACAAGATGGTAAAAATCTTAAATTTAAAAGGGAAACATTGTTGAACTATGGTATGAACAGATGGGGATTAAATAAAGCCGCCAGTGTTGGCACCACTTCCGAGTTGATTAGAACCTGTTCACCCAAATCATTCGAGGAATGGGAAACTTATTATTTTGATAATGCAGTGCAAAAAAAACGCAAAGGGATTAAAATAGCAAGAGAATATATCACAAACATAGGAAAAACTGTTTACGTAAAACTATCAGAAGTTGTTCAAAATGAATTAGAATCGGTTACGGAAGAAGAATGTATCGATTACGCATATAATCTCGTTCTTAACAGGACATACGAAGGTTATATTGGAGAAATTCAAACGATATATGGACAGCTAGAAAAAATTCTAAATCTTAAAATTCATCCAGCCCCAGATGAGTGGGATCGACTCTACAATGTGGATTTCTTTATTAAAATAAATTCATAGTCAAGTTTGATGATACCGTTTCTTGGATAAGGAAAAGAACCCATTATGGTAGCCCCGCCTGTTGTATTACAGGTAGTAACTTTCTGCCATATGATAGCTCCCATGTAGTCAAATCCTGCACTTTCACAAAACTTAATGATTTCAGTTCTTATTGGAATTACCTTGTATCTTCCATAATAAACCGAACGTGCAAACTGGTCTCCGATGTTGATACACATTCGGCAGCCTTTATGTAACACCCTGCCGCATTCATTCCATACCAAATTTAGATTATTAATATACTCTTCATAGTTGTCGTTGAAACCTATTTGCTTTCCATTTCCGTAATCTTTTAGTTGCCAATAAGGAGGAGAAGTAATCATGAGATGAACTGATTCATCCGGCACTTCTTTCATATTTCTTGAATCCCCGATTATTATTTTATGAGAGGTTATCATCCTACTCCAGCCATCCCTATCTTCTCAGCAAGCTTCGCCAGCACTTCCTTTCTCATGCCCTCGACGAACTTTATGCTCCCGACAACAAGATGCCCTCCCCCGCTCACACCCGCGCCTTTGATCTCGCTGTGCAATTCTTTCACGATCTGCGGAATGTTCATCCTCACACCCCTTGAGCGCAGCACCGCAAAATCAGGACCGTATCCGATGGTAACAACCGGCTGACCGTTATATTTTGCGCACAGGCGGTCATGGATCTCACCAGAAGTCTTGCCGGGAGGGGGAAAGGTGAACTTGTGGGCGTAGTTCTCGACATCGATCACGTTCAACACGGCGCCGTTTGGCAGCGTCTGAGTTTTTACATTGGGCATGGAAGCATCAAGCTGCTCAGTTATCGCCGCATTTGCCTGCTCGCACAATAATTTCACGATCTGCTGGTGCCTGACATTGGAGCCAAGGTTCAATATATCGTTCATTATCCCCCTGCCGTCGCTGAACCTCTGCCAGAAAGCCTCGTAATCAATAGCAAGAGCCATGTTCTTCAACTCCTCCTGTTTATATTTTTCCGCCACAAGTGCCTTATAAAATTCTGCCTCGGGCGCATCAGAGCGATCCCCGACAGCCGAAACCGCCGGAAGATGTTTTATCTCTTCGGTAATTTCAGGGTTTATCATCCTTGCAATCTCGGCTCCGAGCATTCCCGTGGTTATTCCGAAATCCCCGCCTGCGTAGGCAGGATTTACATGCTCAAGCACCATGGAATCTATCGTGCCGTCGGGATGGTGGTGGTCGATGACAAGGATGTCCACGCCATAGACTATCGCCTGTTTCATAGCCGGCATGTCCTCCTCTGTTGCGCCGTTGTCCATCAAAACCACAAGCGGCATCTTTTGGGCAAACCTCTCCTGGTCTTCAAGCGCAAAAGTAAGATCTTTTGTTACATCCTCAAGTTCGTAGAACGGCGCCTTTGAAGGCGAGCGCCTGTAGAAGTACCTGTCTGCGTCAGAGCCCCCGACTTCCCGAAGCAGCGGCAGAAGGGCGCGTTCGATAGCGATAGCCGAAGTAATGCCGTCAGCATCCGCATGGTGTCGGATGACAATCGGGCGTGACTTGAAAACAGCTTTCCTGATCAGTTTTGCAGCGTTTTTCATGCGCGGCTTGAGTTTTTCAAGCACCTCGCTCTTCACAAGGAACTGGGTATCATGGGGCTCTGCCCGCTTATCGATTGCGGATTCGATCTGCTCTTTAATGCTTGAGGCATCCCCTCCCCACAGCTGCTTCATGGAACGTATCTCCACCTGCATGGCGCAATTCCTCATCGATGGTTCGCCGAATACTCTTACTATTGTTTCCGACTTTATCTCTGGGTAAGCACGCTCGCCAGCTTTCTCAAAAGCTGCACACTGCACCGTGCCGTCTTCATCCGAGATCGTGAAAATAGTGGGTCCGCCTGTCTGTTTTATCTGGATTACCTCGCCTGAGAGGTGGACGAGTTTGCCAAGGTATTTTGAAAGTTCAGTTGTCTTCCTCCGCGGAAGTTGTTTTTCAACCTCGATTACCTGGTATTCCTTCAGGCTTCGCGGAACTAATTCGATATTACCATTCGAAGCTATGTTCCTTATTTCGACAAAAAGCTTGTCGCCGATTTCGGGAGAAAAGCTGATGTTGCTTGAATGGATTAAACCACGAAGCTGGGGATTCAAATCCACGAACACGCCGAAGTTGGCATGTCCCTGTACTTTTCCCTCGTATATCTTCCCGACCTCAAGCTCGCGTGTGTCGCACTCGGAACCCAGGACATGCACAAGGGGTTTTTTGGCACAGGTTTCGCAGAGGTCTCCTTTTGTTGTCTCCTTGCCGCAAACAGCACATGTGAAGAACTTTCCCCTGCCGGAGCATGTTTTGCAGGGTTCGGTGACTGAAAGCTTGCCAGTGCCCTTGCAAGCAGCGCATTCCATGCCTCCTGCCATGAGTTTGCCGAGGTCTTTTTCAGAGAGTTTTTCAAGGCTTATGGATTTTGTCTTGCCTGTACCCTTGCATTCGGTGCATTCTTTTTCGCTGATGATTATGAAGCCTGTGCCTTTGCAGGCGGCGCATTCCGTGGTCATTCGTAGGGGATAGATGCGGTGCGGGGTAAAATAAGTTACGCGGAGATTGTCAGGTTAGGTGCTTCAATAGCTCATCTTTCTTAGTTCGGAGAAGGTGGGCTTTAACCTTGTTAGCCAATTGCCACATAATAATTCCTGAATGATTGTTATAACCATTGGTTACCCACCGAAGATTCACAAGTGCCGTAGCTCGACAGATTTATATATTGAGTTTGCATAGTATGTGCAGGTGGAAGAATGAGACTCAGTAAAAATAATCTTTTGATTGTCGGGATTGCGCCGATAATCTTTGCTCTGGTAATGATTTACAGTTTCGGTTCTGCTATTCAAACACTTGCAGGTGCAGTTCCTCCTCTTGGGAATTCAGTCCGTTTGATTTATACGCCGCTTGTTGTCATTGGTGCGGCTGTATTCATAGGAGGCGTCATTTACTGGTGCATACTTGTTTACTATATTCATCTGATTCAGCAGAACGAAGTGGTTATCCAGGATAACTTTACCCAGCTTGCAGGAAGCGGGACTGCACATCTTGAGAGTGCTAAAAAGCTGATCGCCAAAGTGCTGGAAGATATAAAAACTGTTGAGCGCAAACCTCAACAGTAAATTTTTTTATTTCAATATTTTGCTGGCAGCCTCGACACCCTGCCCCATCTTCCTTACCACATCGTTCCTATGAAGCACAATCTCCAGAGCCTCTACAGTGCTCAGAATATCCAGTTTACTTATGTTCCCCATGCTCCCTATCCTGAATATCTTGCCTTCGAGGGCTCCCTGCCCGCCTGAAACCTGAATTCCAAGTTCCTTCATCCCGCCGCGCAGTTTCTTATCATCTATACCTGTGGGTATTTTCATCGCAGTTACAGTGTTCGAATATCTGCTGTATTTATTCAACTGCGGGAACATCTCAACGTCCATGGCTTCTGCAGCAGCGCGCAGAGCTTCTGCGTACATGGCATGCCTTTTGATGCGCGCTGGAAGCCCTTCCTCTTTTACAATCCTGAGCGCCTCATGAAGCGCAAAGAAAAGCGGAATAGCGGGCGTATAGGGCGTCTGTGCCGTCTCCTTGGCTGCTGATTTCCTGTATGCCTTCAAATCCATATAATAGGGCGGCTTCTCAACCATGGATTCCCATGCCTTCCTGCTCACCGAAATCGCTGATAAGCCGGGTGGAGCACCTATGCACTTCTGCGAGCCGACCACCGCTAAATCCACGTCCCATTTATCCACAAGCACTTCATCGCCGCCGATTGTGGTTACGCCATCCATTATAAAAAGCGCACCGTATTTTCTGGCAAGCTCTCCCACCTCCTTTGCCGGGTTCTTTATTCCCACGGATGTATCGTTATGCACCAGCGATACTGCTTTTGCCCCTTCTGCAAGTGCGCCTTCGACTTTGTCGAGTTCAATAGATTCGCCTTTTGTCCAGTCGAACTTTACAGGCTTTACGTTGCCGTAGCGCTCGGCGATCTCCCTGAACCGCTCCCCGAACTTGCCATTCTCGATAGTAACGAGCGTATCCTTTTCCCCGATCACGTTCCCAACGGCAGCCTCCATGGCGCAGCTTCCTGAGCCGCTTATTATGTACATGTCGTTCTTTGTTGCAAAAAGCTCCTGCAAAATTATTCTGCATTCATTGTACATGTCGCCGAACTCCTTGCCACGGTGCCCGATTATTGGTTTTGACATGGCGCGCAGTATTCGGGGAGCGACCGGCACAGGTCCGGGTATCATAAGCAAAGTATTTTCAAGGTTCATTATTGTTCTCCTGATATTTTTTCGCTTTATACGATTAACTTGCATGTATATCTTTTGCCAAATACCCCGTATTTAAATACGGTTTATATACGTTAAAAGCTTTTATGAAAACATGCACAAAGTCGGAATCGCGGATACCACATTCTCAAGGGTGAACATGGGAAGAATTGCAATCGACGAGCTGAAAAAAAGCGCATCTCTTCAAATAGAACGATACACGGTTCCCGGGGTGAAAGACCTTCCAGTGGCATGCAAGATATTGATCGAGGAAAACGGATGCGATATCGTGATGGCTCTTGGAATGCCGGGAAAAGAGCCCATTGATAAGATGTGCGCCCACGAAGCCTCGCAGGGCATAATCCATGCGCAGCTTTTGACGAACAGACATATCATAGAGGTCTTTGTGCACGAAGATGAGGCAAAGGATGAAAAGGAGCTTGCGTGGCTTGCGGAGAAGCGCACGCGTGAGCATGCGCAGAATGTGATCAAGCTATTATTCCACAAGGAGCAGTTGCAGCGCGAGGCTGGAACAGGGCAGAGGCAGGGCTTTGCTGATGCCGGGGCAATAAGGTAATCATTACGATGGACAGGTTGGGGAGTGGGGGTTAGTGTATTTAAAAATAGATTTTCCTGCCCATCGTAAGCGCCAATAATACATCATTGTATTTAAAATTTATGATGCCTGATGCCTGCCTGGCATACGTGTTAAATCAGAGAAGGCAAAAAGAGCCCAACTATCTGCTCGCCTCTTTAAGCCTCTTCACCACAAAATCCCTGTCAAGCGACTCTAAAAAGTGCCCTGCCCTCGGTCCTGATTTCAGCCCGAGAAGCGCTATGTAAACTGCCTCAAAAACTTTTTTTCCGTCTATGCCACACTCGGCTGCCACTTTGTACATATTATCATGGATTTCCTGACCGCTCATGCCCCGCGCAAGCTCGTCCGCAAGAATCGAAAGCGCAAGCTTCTCTTCCTTTGTGAAGCTCTTCACCTGGGGAGGAAGCGTCTCCTGCACCTTGAATTTCACAAAGGCAGGGGCATACTTGGAAAGCCAGCTCCTCGCATTGTTTGCCCTCTGCCTGATTGCTTCCACATCCGAGGTATCGTAACCTGTGCGCCCGAGCACTGTAAGCAGGTAATCAAAACCACGGTCATCTGCAATCTGGACTGCCGTAACCATATGCCTGAAAGGAATATCCGTGTGTGTTGTCGCCTCTGTCTGGGAAAGCTGGTATGCACGCTTATCCCCTTCAACACGGTCATACTCGTCTATGAGGTTGAGGAGCGCAAGTCCCGGGTCGAACTCGATGTGCTTCTCAGGCTTCTGCCTGATTATAAGGTAGCGCAATACCTCTGGTGGCACTATCTCAAGCATCTCGTTTATCGAAATCGCAAGACCAGTTGAGGAGTGCATGGCACCCTTGCCTTTCAGCATTATCCACTCATAGACGATGGGATAGGGAGGTTTGTAATCATATATCTCGCGGCTTATCCTTTTTCCTGTATCATAAGAACCTCCTGCTGTTGCATGATCCTTGCCGAAAGGCTCAACCGTTGTGCCGAAAATGGGCCACCGCGCAGGCCAGTCCACGCGCCATGTGAGTTTCCCTCCTCCTTTCATGGAAACAGTACCGCAAGAGCCGCATTTGCAGACATAATCAACGGTCTCTTTTTCGACATCGAAGCCCGTAACCTTTGTTGTGGAGAGGCGCCCGCATTCATTGCATATCGGATTGAAAGGGCTCCAGTCAGATTCAAGCTCCCTGCTGGATACTTCGGTGAGTATTCTTGCTATCTCTTCCCTGTTGAGCAGCGCTTTCTTGATTGCTTCTACGTATTTTCCCTGTCTATAGAGTTCATCAGCCCTATAGACAGTTGGCTTGATGCCGAGGGTGTGCAGCGCTTCAATAAACGGCAGCAGGAAATGCTCAGCATAACTCCTGTGGCTTCCACACGGACATGGAATTTCGGATAGTGGCTTTCCGACATGCGCCTCGTAATCCTTGGAAAGGAATGGATACACTTTGCGCAGGGGGTCGTAGGTGTCTCCTATGTATATAAGCCGAACATCCGCACCCTTGTCCGCAAGAGCCCGATAGACAGCATCTGCAGTCACGACCTCCCGCATGTTGCCTATGTGGATTGGTCCGGACGGTGTAATCCCTGAAGCTACTGTGTGTTTTTTCCCTCTGCGGAGCACCTCTTCTGCTATAACGTCTGCCCAGTGTATTGTCTCTTCGCTCATTGCCCTTAGAATCGCAGAAGAGATATTAAAGGATACTCTTATCGTTTGCCTGCACAATTCAGCGACTATGGCACGAGTAGCAGTAGGAGGAACATTTGACCCTCTGCACGATGGTCATAAGGCTCTGCTGGAAAAAGCCTGCGAGCTAACAGACGGAGGCGAATTACTCATCGGACTTGCCTCGGATGAGATGGCTAAGAATAAACCCCACACGGTGATTAATTATCGCTCGCGCTACGATAATGTCATGCGATTTATCAATACTCAGGGAATATATCCTGTGATTGTCAGGCTTGACGATCCGTACGGTCCTACAGTATATGACGATTTTGATTTTCTTGTGGTATCCCCCGAAACTTTTCCTGTTGCACTCAAGATAAACAGATTACGCAGGGAAAAAGGCTTGAGGGAAATAGAAATCGTGCTCGTTGATTATGTTCTTGCAGAGGACGGTTTGCCCATATCCAGCACAAGAATCAAGAGAGGGGAGATAGATGAGCACGGGAAAGTTTTGAAACATGCATAGAAAGCTTTATCTAAAATCACTTTTAACTTTAATATGAGAGTGGGATAGTGTAAACCCATATCTCGCTAAAAAGGGAGGAAAAATATGCCAAAAGTAGTTGTTGTGTATCTCAGTACATCAGGTAATACAAAAGCGATGGCAGATGCAATCGCAGAAGGTGTTGAATCAAGGAACGTTGCAGCTTCGGTCATGAATTTCCATGAGGCAAGAATAGAAGAAATCAAGTCTGCGGATGCAATTGCAATAGGCTCTTCGACTTTCTATTATAAGATGCTGCCTCCCATGGAAAAATTCATTGACAGCCTTTCAAAAGCGAATGTAAAGGGTAAAACTGGTGCAGCCTTCGGCTCTTATGGATGGAGCGGCGAGGCGCCTGTTATGATTGCGGAAAAGATGCGCGAACTCGGTATTAATGTTATCGACCCTGTACTGCGCATACAGTATCAGCCTACAGACAAGGATCTTGAAGAGTGCAAGAGGCTGGGAAAGGACTTAGCCAACAAATTGAAAAAAGCGTAAGTTGAAAATTAACTGGTGGGCTTATTTTTTGACAGGCTCCACATTAATCTACACAATAAGACATTTGTATTAAGTATAACTATAATAGAATTAATGTGGAGTATTATCCAGGAAAAATTCAGGAACCATCCCGCACAGGAAAAAGTGGTGAGGCTGCTTTTAGAAAGGGGCTTCCAGATAAACGCAGAGGGGAGGGTTGTCTCAGGCAGCATCGAAATCCCGCACACCCAGATAGCGCAGGAAATCGGGGTGGATAGAAGGGTTGTGGACGCAACCTGTGAAACGATTTCAAAAGATGCGCATCTCATGGCGATTTTCCGGAACATCCGCACCATGCCGCTGCTAAGGGATGTGGCGCCGCTGCTCGGTCTTGGCGTCATAATCATCACACCAGATGACGCCGCGAGAAAAGGGCTGCTCGGAAGCGTGGCGACAGCGGTGGCTGAGCACGGGATAATTATCAGGCAGGCTGTGTCTGATGACCCTTATTTAACCGAGAACCCAAGGCTAACGATAATTACGGAGGGAAAGGTGAGCGGGGAGCTTGTGAATGCTCTTACGAGGATAGAGGGCGTGAAGAGCGTGACTGTTTATTGATCCTCCAGCATCGTAAATCCATAAAACAACCTTTTTCCAAGCTCATCCAGCCCTTCAAGGTTGTCCTTTTCCACCACCACGTCCTGAGCCGTCAGCATGCCATCCACCTTTGAAGTCTCATGCATAACTATTGTATCCGCGCTGATCTTACCCAGAACCTTGCAGTTCCTTCCAAGAACCACCTTTCCTTTTGTCGAGACAAGATTCCCGTGGATGGTGCAGCTTCGCCCGATTGCAATATCCCCGGTCGTGCGGATGCTTCCGAACAATGTCACGCGCTTCCCCATGTGCATATACCGCGCGCGGATATTGCCGAGCAGTCGGCAGTGGTTCCCGATTATCGCACGTGAAGTGGTTCTAATCGCTTCAAGGCTTATCTTCGTTCTGTCGGGTATTGACATGATCGGGTTCCCGGTCTCGTCCGAGAAAAGCTCGGAAAGCGCCTTTTCAACCTCCTCCTCGTTCCCCAATCTCAGCAGAGCCAGAAAATAAAGGAAAATGAACAACGTCACAGGCAGGGGGTCTCGCACCACGATCCAGCCTTTGACATCGTACCCACTGTTGATTTTCACGTTGTTTCCTACATCAAGATTTCCTTCCGAAAAGAGTTTCCCGTCTATATTGACAAATTCCCCCAGATATGCATCCGTTCTCGTCCTCACGTCGCCCGCAATCTCAGACCACATATCGATTCTGACATCGCCCTCGGAGATTATGTTGCCCGAAACCTTCACATGCTCCCCTGCGATTACGCCTCTTGCAATTAAGCCGTAGCAGAGCTCTGCATAGTTTCCCACAAGAACATCCCCTTTAACCACGATGGAGTGCTCTTCCATCACTGTGTTATCGGGAATGAGCAGTTCCTTCAGTTCCGTCGTTTGCAGTGCCTCCGCTTCACTATAGTCGCAGGGGATGATAAATATTAATATCCCAGGGTCGAATTAACTGCCATGTGCGAACTCAGGGTAATTCTCAAAGGAAATATCGTTATGGAGGATGTTGTGAGGATAACAGCGAATAAGGATTCGATAAAGCTGCAGGGCATAATGGGCGAGACAAAGACCATTAAGGGAAGGATTGTGGATATCAATCTAACAAAACAGGAAGCTGTGATAGGAGAATAAAATGAGGGCAAAAGTTGCGATCAACGGCTATGGAACGATAGGAAAACGGGTGGCAGATGCGGTGGCTGCGCAGGATGACATGGAAATTGTGGGCGTGGTGAAGACAAAACCAAGCTTCGAGGCGCGCATCGCAGAGGAAAAAGGATACGCGCTTTATACCACATCCAATGAAAATATCGAGCTTTTCAAGAAATCAAAAATGGATGTCAGCGGCACTTTAAATGAGCTTCTTGATATAGCAGATATAGTGGTCGATGCAACGCCCGGGGATTTCGGGGAAGAATATAAGAAACTCTATGAAAAACACAACATAAAGGCAATCTGGCAGGGCGGGGAGGAGCATGAACTTACAGGATTTTCCTTCAATTCTGAGGCTAATTACAGCAAAGCTGTCGGCAGGGATTTTGCAAGGGTGGTTTCGTGCAACACCACAGGGCTTGTCAGGGTTTTTTATGCGCTCGATACAGCTTTTGGCGCGAAGAAAGCAAGGGTTACGCTGATCCGGCGCGCTGCTGATCCCAATGACATAAAAACAGGTCCCATAAACGCACTCGTACCCGACCCGATAAAGCTTCCTTCGCACCACGGTCCTGATGTGAACTCCATTCTTCCTGACATCGATATCACAACCATGGCAGTAAAATCCTCTACTACGCTAATGCATCTCCATGTGCTGAACGTCGAACTGAAAGAGGCAGCAAGCGAAGAGGAAATTATAAAAGTCTTCGGGGAAAGACCGCGCATCAGGCTCGTGAGCAGCAAGGACAGGATAAAATCAACAGCAGAAGCCATGGAATTCGCAAGGGATATGGGAAGACCACGCGGGGATATGTGGGAGAATGTGGTGTGGAAGGATTCGATTTCTTTCCACAAAGGAGAGCTTTACTTCTTCCAGGCAATCCACCAAGAATCGGATGTGGTTCCTGAGAACATCGATGCGATAAG
>DAHXMQ010000143.1 GCA_027371625.1 Candidatus Methanoperedentaceae archaeon
TGGGGCTATTTGCGCTGAGACAAAAGGTTTTGGATTTCATTCATTAAGGGATGTTCGGGTAAATCATCAAAAGCGATTGTGAATTCAGAATCCGGGTTAAGTTCCATCAATCGCTGCGTGTTCTTCAGGGCTATGGTTAAAGATTCATAATCCGGTTTCTCAATTACTTCTGCGTTGAGCGGATATGTTTCTGCAAGCTCAAGAGGATAGGGACCGAAAGGCGGCTTGAAATCAAGCACCCAGTCGAACCCGTCTTCGTTGCCCTGTTTTTTTGTCCTTATGAGAACCCTGCCTTTGAGATTCAGATTTTTCAGCTTTTCCCTGTGTCTCATAACCTCAGGTCGGAGCGCCGATTCGGGACCACTGTAAAAGAAGGTGGCACGAGATAAGGGCTGGAACTGCTCAAGAAAATCCGAATAATGAAGCATGCGTTTTAGCCCGTTCAAGAGTTGGGGATGCGCCCTGCACCGCTGCTCCACGAGTTCCCAGAGGCTTCCTTCCTTTATTGCCTGCTTTACCTCCCTCAGCTCTGCAAATGTCACATGGAGATTGTGGCGCGCAAGCAATTCCTCGCGAGCCTCGATTTTTTTTAGTTGCCCGGCGCTATGAGAAGCGCATACCGGGCAGGAGCACGGCAGGTATTGCAGTTCATCCAGATGATAAGTTCCCCGCGCAGTCATGTACCGCCCTTGCTTTGCGTATAATGCATACGAGGCTGAATCGAAGAGGTCGCAGCCAAGAGCAACGGCAAGCGAGAACATCATGGGGTGCCCTGCGCCGAAGAGATGAACTGGAGCAGAAGGCGAAAGCCCCTTTTTTGAAGCTACTACGACATCCACGAGGTCGGAGAAGCGGTATGATTCCATGAGCGGCACGACTGCGCCGAGGGGATAGACATCGAAATCTGCTTCGCTAAGCCTGCGTCCAGCCCTTTCCCTCAAGTCCGGGAATGTCGAGCCCTGTACCGGCGCAGCCAGAAGCATGTCCTTTTTCAATCCGAGGGCTTCCTTTGCCCTTTCTATCGTGAGTTCAAGCTCGGATTCCGCGCGTTCCCGTGAGACATCGGGAGGCGTTGGTATGTCCAGAGGCACACCGATGTCTGAGCCTATCTCCTGCTGGAATTTTACGATTTCAGCATTATTGACTTCCACCTCGCCGTAAACAGATAGCTGGTAGGAGCCTGAATCCGTCATTATGGGACCGTCGAAATCAAGCATCGAATGCAGTCCCTCGCTCAGGGCGCGCTCCCTGAGTTCGGGCTTGCGGTAAATTATATAGGAATTCGTTATGATAATCTCGGCGCCGAGCTTGCGAAGTTCCGAGGGCTTGATTGTCTGGATGTTGGG
>DAHXMQ010000167.1 GCA_027371625.1 Candidatus Methanoperedentaceae archaeon
AATTTTAGGTAATCCAGATCAGCGCGGGATGCATCCTCGCCGCTCAGTTCCACTACTAATCCCTGCGATTTTGCATACTCAGTCATTTCAACTGCCATAGCCAGCACGGTTTCGCGGTCTTTTTTCAGTTTTTGCTGGATATGGAGGTCGGACACAGGCACCACAAGATGGATGGAATCCACATCGCACCCAAGGGCGCTGTCGATATCCTCTTTGCGAATACGGCAGTAGCTGCAGATTTCAGCATTCAAACCTTCGGCGGCTATTTTTTTAATCGAGGCGCGCTCGCCTTCAGAAGTAATGGCAGAACCCGCTTCGATAATATCCACGCCCAGAGAATCAAGCTTCCTTGCGATCAATAACTTGTTTTCTGTCGTGAGTGAAACTCCAGGCGTCTGTTCGCCGTCTCTCAATGTTGTGTCCAGAATTTTTATATCGCTAAATAAAGCCATCCCTTCTGTTCATAGTATCACCGGTGAGCTTTTTAAATAAGCTTTCTATTAGAAAAACCTATCCACAATTTCAACTGCCCTGGCAACAAGTTTTACTGCATTTTCAAGGTCGCTCATACTCAAAACTGATACAGGTGTGTGGATGTACCGCGATGGCGGGCTTATGACGCCCGTAGGGATCCCTTCCTTCGTGAGATGTATCGCCGATGCATCCGTGGTTCCGCCGCTTCCCACTTCAAGCTGGTAGGGGATGCCATTTGATTCAGCCGCTTCCTTAAGCCATTTCAATACAGGTTCGGGAACGATAATGCCACGACCATCAGCATCACTTACAGTAACCGCAGGTCCTTTTCCCATCTCTGTGGATGCTTCTTTCTTTTCTATGCCAGGATGGTCGCCTGTTATGGTGACATCGGTAGCCAGTGCAACGTCAGGATTCAATCCGAAGGCACTTGTCTTTGCCCCCTTCAAGCCCACCTCTTCCTGAACTGTAAATACGGCATGGATGGTCGCTTTAACGTCCTTCATCTCTTTGAGAGCCCCGATGAGCATCGCGCAGCCTGCACGGTTGTCAAACGCTTTGCCTGTGACCCTGTCGTTGCCGAGCGATTTGAACTCCGAATCAGAGGTGGCGGGAGTCCCTATCTTTACGCCAAGCCTGTCTGCTTCCTCTTTGCTCGTTGCTCCGAAGTCGATGAACATATCCTCGGCTTTTATCACCTTGTTCTTGTCCTCCTCTTTAATGGCATGAGGAGGCTTTGAGCCAAGCACGCCGTAAATCGGGCCGTTCTCTGTGTGCAGTATCATCCTCTGGTTAAGGAGCGTCTGGTCGAACCATCCTCCTGTCTTCGTAAAGCGCGCAAAACCCTTATCATCGACGTATTTTACCATAAGTC
>DAHXMQ010000159.1 GCA_027371625.1 Candidatus Methanoperedentaceae archaeon
ATAACAATAACAACTCGATCAGCTTTCACAAAGAATCGATATGCGAAGAGTGCGCAAAAAAAGAATTGACTCGAGAGGCAAAATCCCTGAAAATAGGCGCACATGGACAGGAAAGGCTCATCCAGATATTACTTAAAACAAAAAATCTCGACAGGGTGCTTGCCATGCTCAGCCCCGAAAAACTGGATTCTGAGTTGACAAGATTTGATACAATAGAAGCCAGCAGGGTTGAGCGCTCGATTAAAGTGAAAGACCTTCCTGTGCAACCCGCACTTAAAAGGATACTTCTTAACCAGCTTGAAGAACTGATGCCAGTGCAATCGCTTTCGTTAGGGGCAGGACTTCTCGACGGGAAAAACCAGATAGTCGTTTCAGCCACAGCCACAGGCAAGACGCTAATCGGTGAGCTTGCCGGCATCCAGAACATCCTGAATAAAAAAGGAAAGATGCTTTTCCTTGCGCCTCTTGTGGCGCTTGCGAACCAGAAATACAGTCAATTCAGCAAACGCTATTCCTCCATTGCAGTGACCTCATTGAGGGTGGGTACGAGCCACATAATAAAAGATACAAAAAGTATGCGGACATCGCTTTCATCCGACATAACCGTGGGGACTTATGAAGGCATCGACGTTGTTATAAGGTCGGGCAATTCAAAATCGCTTGGTAAAATAGGGACTGTGGTTATTGACGAGGTGCACATGCTTGAGGATAAAGAGAGAGGGCACAGGCTCGATGGTCTTATAGCTCGCCTGAAGTTAATTGCACCTGATGCGCAGTTCATATACCTCTCTGCCACGGTTGGAAAACCGCAGTGGCTTGCCAACAAACTTGGCGCGGAATTGATTGAGTTCGAGGAGCGTCCAGTTCCTATCGAAAGGCATCTTATCTTCGCGCCAGAATACGGGAAGAAGAGGTTGGTCGAGAGGCTTGCCATGCAGGAATATAATAAGAAGTCCTCAAAAGGCTTCCGCGGTCAGACGATTGTGTTTACCAACTCACGCAGGAACTGCCATTTACTTGCCGATGGTCTTTCTATAAAAGCAATGGCATACCATGCCGGACTTTCATATAACGAGCGAAAGAAAGTGGAAGAGAAATTCGGAAGGGGAGAACTGCCCGTGGTGGTGACGACAGCGGCTCTGGCAGCAGGTGTTGATTTCCCTGCATCGCAGGTGATTTTTGAATCCCTTGCCATGGGCATCGAATGGTTAAACGTGAGGGAGTTCCAGCAGATGCTCGGGCGCGCAGGGAGACCCGATTATCACGACCGCGGGATTGTTGTGCTGCTGGCAGACCCTGAGCGTAAATTCGGGAAAGGAGAGACTGAGGATGAAATCGCTTTCAGGCTGCTGCGCGGCGAATTGGAGCATTTTGGCGTGGACTACGGCGAGGATGAAATGCTTGAGGAGACTCTTTCAAATATCGTGATAGCGCACAAGTTGCAGGACATAAAAAAAATAAATGGACTGCTGATAGGTGAGAACGATATTGATTACCTTCTCGATAAACTTGCAGAGTACAAATTTATTGAGAAAACAAACAAGGGCTTCTTTCCCACAGAACTTGGACGTGTTGTGGCTTCGCATTTCCTGGGTGTGGAGCAGACATTTTTGATTAAAAAAGCTATCCTTGAAGGGCGTGAGCCTCTGGATATAGTTACGGAGCTTGAGACTCTGGATGCTGTGTATTTCAGATATGCTTCCCAGTTGTCGGATGCTATTGGAACCGACATTCCGACGAGGGTTTTCGGCGCGGGGCTCGATATTGTTTTCTCTGCCGATGGCTTTTCAAAGCTTAAGGAGAACCTGCGCCGAGCCATGCTTGAATTTGCGCAAGAATTCATGACGTGCACATGCAAGGATGCGCCTTACTGCGGCTGCGCTGAGAGGAAGTTTTCGGCAAGGGTGATAGAACTTTGCGCTGAGGGATTGTCGCCTGACGGGATTATTGCGGAGCTTGAGAAGCGCTACGGGGTGTATGCGTATGCAGGGGATGTGTTGGGCTACCTTGACGGGGCTGCGAGGGCTCTTGAGGCTGTGGAGCTGATTGCGGGGATTTATGGGAAGGAGGAGCTGGGTGAGAAGGCGAGGGGGTTGAGAGAGAGGATGGAAGGCAGTTAGATTAATGTGTGTTTCCATTCCATGCTTGCCAGCCAAATATTAAATCAATCCTCTTACCGCATGGAATCCTGTCGCCAGTGCAGTCTTGAGTATCTCAAGCGGATTCGGGATAGCGAGATAATGAACCATAATAGGAATCGCAACAAAGGTTCCGATCATGCTGCCAAGATTCGCCAGTCCTGCAACAAGCAATATGCGGAAAAGCCTGTTCTGCATCAATTCCTTCATTGTTTCAATTTTCATTATAGTCCTGAAATCCGAAGCCTGCGGTGGGCGATAATGCGCTTCAACAACCCCGACAAGCCAGCCAATAGCCAAAAAAGGGTGAAGGAAGGCAAACCAGGCAAGGCTCAGGGCGGTCAGCGCAGAAACTGGATGTCCTCTTGCGATAATAACGCCGACTGCGGAGAGTATTCCCTGCGTGATGAATAAATACAGCAGTGCGGTGAGCAGGGCTGCCAGAGAAACCTTGTCCTGATATACAAGGAGGGCAAGCATTCCCACCACCATTGCCATTGCTGCCACAACTATTGCCTTAAACCAGCTAAAACCTTTTTTCGGGATAGTTGTTAATTCCCTGACAGGAGGGATGGTTTCTGGAGCATCAAGATATCTCTGTATTCCCTCCCTGTGACCTGCGCCAACGACTGCCACCACGCTTCCTTCCTTCGATATTTCAAGCAGGTTCCGAGCCATGAAAGCATCCCTTTCGTCTATCAGCACCGATGCGGCGCTCGGAGCCATCTTCCTCAATTCAGAAACAAGCTGCGTTACAACATCCTCCTCTGTAACAGTGTCCATATCGATTTCCTTTTCTCCAAAACCAAGCGATGCACCGATTAAAGAGACAAAAAGCTTCAGTTTCTCAAAAAAGGACATTTTATTCCAGAAGCGCCCCAGCGTGAGCTGTATGTCCCTGTCTATAAGTGCCACCCTTGCGCCTGTTTTTTCGGCTTTTTCAATGGCAGAGAGCATTTCCGCCCCGGGCTTGACACCTGTATCAGCACCTATTTTTTTCTGGACATAGGCAAGAAGCCACTGCAGCAAAAAATAGTAAAACTTGCCTCCGCTCAGCATCTCCTTGACATTGACTTCATGAACTTCTTCCTCCCCTTTTAATGCCTTATATCGTGCCTTATCGAGTTCAACAGCAACGATATCGGGCTTTTCCCTTTCAATTACCTCATTGACAAGGGCTACGCTTTTATCAGAAACATGGGCAGTTCCCACAAGGATAATCTTGCCAGAAGGCGAAGCCGGGTTCTTGTAGTTGAAACTGAAGCTTGCTGCGTAATTACCGTTCATTGCTGTTGTTCATCGCTGCTCTAATAATTGCACTGACCGCAAAAGGTCGGTTCTTGATACAATGCCTGCCATCTTTTTATCTTTTGTAATAATAATCCTTCCGATGTTGTGGGTTGTCATGAGTTTTAAGGCGTTCACGGCATCTGCATCCTCAGGCAGGCTGATAATATTTTTGGTCATTATCTGCGAGATCTTGACAATTTTTCGCTGATCCACCGGAAGCCTCTGCACATCATTAAAGGTCACCATGCCTACCAAGTTACCGTCGTCCACAACCGGATACCCCATGTGCTTGTACTTGAACATGTTTTCCACAAGCTCTTCAACTGACATATCCGGGCGTACGCTGTGGATATCCGTTGACATGATGTCCTTAATTTTAACCCCTTCGAGTATGACGCTCACTTCTGTGGCTTTCTCCTCCTCAGATGCGCCGATGTATATGAAGAACGCAATGAGAAGCAGCCAGATGCCACCGAGCGCGAATGTCAGGAATCCGAAAATGCCCATGAAAATAGCTAACATCTTGCCTATGTTGGCAGCAGCGCGCGTGGCTCTTATATAGGGCATCCTGCCTGCAAGCCATGCCCTCAGCACCCTGCCGCCGTCCATGGGGAATGCAGGAATCAGATTGAATATGCCGAGAAATATATTATAAAAGGCTACCAGGAACACAAAACGCAGGTATGGATTGGCTGCTGATGCTGATGGCATAAAAAGATAATAGACTGTAAAAAGTATGATACTGATTAAAATACTTACACCCGGACCGGTGGCAGCCATCCTCGACTCTACCTTTGGATCCCTCGGAATATCTTCCATGGAAGAAACTCCTCCTAAGATGAACAGCGTTATACTCTGTATTTTAATCCCATGATTTTTCGCTACATAGGAATG
>DAHXMQ010000163.1 GCA_027371625.1 Candidatus Methanoperedentaceae archaeon
AGCACTATTTCTTTGATTTCCGAAAGATAATTCAGCGCATCCTCCTGCGATATTAATTTCTTATCATATTTTGCAATTATTTTCAGGCATGCAAGAACAACGTCGTCCTCCATATTAACAAAAACCGCCCCTTTTTTCTCATCGTCTATCTTAAAACCGCTTTCTTTTACCTTGCCTATCCAGTTATGCCACCGCTCCTCAGTATAGAACGGCATTGTATATTTTTGTTCCTGCATGATTCTCCAAATTATCTTCGCTGTACTTATATTTTAACTAATTTCCTTACCTTTCCGATTAATTCATTTTTCCCAAAGGGTTTTGTTATATAATCATCAGCCTTTAAAACGTGAAGCCCAAGCAGCCTGTCTATGTTCTGTGCCTTGGCTGTCAGAATAGCAATGGGTATCCCTGAATTTTTTTCCTTGATTTTCCTGAATACATCCCACCCGTCCATGTCGGGCATCATAATATCAAGAAGCACCGCATCAGGTTTTGTCTTATCGATTTGGGACAGTGCTTCCATTCCGCTTGTAGCAAGAATTGTCTTGAAACCCCCGCTTTCAAGTACCAGTTTTACAAGCTCAAGCGCATCAGGTTCATCATCCACTACAAGCACGTTTTCGACATCGTTATCCATTTTTTAACCTCGGCAATAAAATATGAAATGTACTTCCTCTATTTTTACTTTCCGCCCAGATTTTCCCGCCATGCACCTCTACGATATTCTTTGAAATCCATAAGCCCAGCCCCATGCCTCCGTATTTGCGCGAGTTTGATGATTCATGCTGGTAGAATCTCTCAAATATCCGCTTAAGCTTGTCTTCTGGAATCCCGATGCCTGTATCGCTGAACCTCATATGCACGTTTTCATCCTCAAGAGCTGCTGTTATTCTTATTTCACCTGCTATTGTGAATTTGATGGCATTATCCAGTATATTTGAAAACACCTGCAATAACCTGTCTTTGTCCCCTCTGATAATCAGATGATCTGGAATATCGATACTTATGGGAAGATTCTTGCTTTCTGCGATATTTTTCATGTCCTCAACAGCCAGGGAGACAAGTTCATGAATTTCCACCTCTGCAAAGTCGAGTTGGAAATTCATGGATTCGATAAGGGTTGTGTCGAGAAGCGCTCCGATCAATCTGGATAACCGTTTTGAGTTCCTGAGAATTATCTCTGCTTTATGCCGCTGTTCCTGCGTTAAATCTTCATCGAGCAGAAGCTCTGTAAATCCAATAACGGATGTAAGCGGCGCCCTGAGTTCGTGAGATACATTGGAGAGGAAACTGTCTTTAATCCGATAAAGTTCCTTGAGCTTTGAATAGGTTAATTTCAGCTCCTCATAGGAATCCTTAAGCTCCTCTTCAAGTTTTTTCCGGTCTGAAACATCCGCTATTACTGTAATGATTTTTTCTACACTGCCGCTCTTGTCTCTGATTGGAATCTTGCTTGTGCTGGTGTAAATTTCCTCATCATAATATTCGGTTTTTTCCTCGCTAAGGAAAGTTTCTCCTGTTTTAAGGACATAATCGTACTCCTTATCAAGGTTTTTCTCTTTAAGGAACGGAAATGCCTCAAACAGGTTTTTATTTATTATCTGCTCCTTCTTGAACCTGCCCCTGCCAAGTTTTATTAATTCATCATTAACAGCAAGGATATTCATGTCTCTATCCACGACGTGAATAGCAAGGTTAACATTATTCAGTATCTCTTCGTTAAACTCCTCAAGCATTTTTTGCTGCGTTATATCCTTGATTTTCCTGAATACATCCCACCCGT
>DAHXMQ010000171.1 GCA_027371625.1 Candidatus Methanoperedentaceae archaeon
CTTCACTGACTATCTTTCCACTGTCAGTCCTGAATGGAAACAGACAGTAGGAAAGAGCACATCGGTCAACTGGCCCGTGGGTCTTGGCGGGAAAGGCAGTGAGGGCGTTGCCGGTCTTTTAACACAGAACCCGTATTCGATAGGGTACATAGAGCTTGCCTATGCCACGCTCAATAACATCTCCTACGCATATATCAAGAACAAAGCAGGAAACTTCATCGAGCCCACACTTGAAACAACAGCAGATGCGGCTGCCGGCGCAGCGCCGACACTGCCAGCAGGTGACGCAAGCTGGTCATCCGTCAGTATCGTGAATGCTCCTGGAAATAATTCATATCCCATTGGCACCTTTACATATCTTCTTGTCTATAAAGACCAGACAGACCTGACCAAGGGAAAGGCATTAGCTCAATTCATCTGGTGGGCAGTTCACGATGGACAGCAATATTCCCCTGGACTCCAGTATGTGCCATTGCCAAACGCAGTCGTAAGCATAGATGAAAAAAGCATAAAGCTTATGAGCTACAACGGACAACCGCTCATCTAAGATGGATCGACCGAAATTATCTTTTTTCCGTATTAGCCGGAGCAAGCTCTCCGGTGATTTTATTTTTAAAGCTGTAGTCGGCTTGTTCGCCTTCGGCATAATAGTCCTTGCATTCTTATTGTTCGGGGAGCTTTTTATTGAGTCTTCCCTTTCAAGGAACACCTTCGGTATAGGTTTTCTGACCGGCTCGACATGGGATCCCGTGAAAGAGGTTTTCGGCGCCCTGCCTTTTATATTCGGGACTCTTGTATCATCGTTACTTGCCCTGCTAATAGCAATCCCATTCAGCCTTGGAATAGCGATATTTCTCTCAGAACTTGCACCCTGGAAGCTCAGGGCGCCCCTTTCTTTCATAATAGAATTGCTCGCCGCAGTCCCGAGCGTCATCATCGGGCTATGGGGCATATTCATTCTCATTCCATTCGTTCGCGACTATATTGAGACGCCTCTTTCGACTCGCCTTGGCTTTCTTCCGCTCTTTTACGTACCTGACTATGGCATAACAGGCTATTCCATGCTCACAGGCGGCATAATACTTGCAATCATGATAATACCTATAACCTCATCGGTTTCCAGGGAAGTCATAATGACAGTGCCTACACAGCAGAGGGAAGCAGCGCTCGCTCTCGGGGCTACAGGCTGGGAGACCACGCGGATTGCGGTTATTCCCTATGCGAGGTCTGGGATATTCGGCGCCGTAATGCTCGGTTTTGGCAGGGCGATAGGCGAAACAATGGCAGTAACCATGGTCATAGGCAACAGCCATAAAATCTCGAAATCGCTTTTCGCGTCATCAGATACCATGGCATCGGTTATTGCAAACGATTTCGGTGGGGCTACGTCGAAACTTCAGATATCCTCTCTTATTGAGATCGGGTTTTTGCTCCTGGCGATATCAGTCATAATCAACATCGCAGCCAGGATTTTTGTGTGGAAACTGCTTAAAGTCGAAGGGGCTACGGTATGAAATGGAATAAAAGAAAATTGACCGACAGGATTATGTCAGTACTGGCTGCTGCCTGCGTTATAATTGCCATAATCCCGCTGCTGAGCATCCTTTATAATGTAATCATCAACGGGATATCTGCTATAAACCTTGATTTTCTCACTCAACTCCCCAACCCTTTCGAAGCAGGAGGCGGGGTTGGTAATGCTATACAGGGGACGTTCATCGTCGTCGGGATTGCCTGCTTAATCGGGCTTCCCGTGGGTATCCTTGCAGGCGTCTATCTTTCAGAATACGGGGAGAACAGGTTTGGCAGAATGATAAGTTTTGTGGCAGATGTCCTCACAGCAACGCCTTCGATAGTGGCAGGGATGTTTGGCTATGCCTTCATAGTCCTGCATTTCGGTATCTCTGCCTTAGCAGGCGGGGTTGCGCTCTCGGTATTGATGATTCCTATCGTCACAAGAACCACCGAGGAATCCCTGAGGCTTGTGCCTGGCTCGCTCCGTGAGGCTTCGCTGGCACTTGGAATACCGAGATGGAAAACAATATTACATATCGTCATAAGTACTGCCATGAGTGGGATAACCACAGGCGCTTTACTTGCAATTGCAAGGATATCGGGTGAGACCGCTCCTCTCCTTTTTACCTCTCTCAGCAGTTTGCACTGGGCTAACGGAATA
>DAHXMQ010000177.1 GCA_027371625.1 Candidatus Methanoperedentaceae archaeon
CAGGTAATTCTGCACAGGATAAGAGAAGTTTTCTCGGAGGTTTTCAGGCAGGATGCAGAAGACCTGGGATTGCATATGCTTTTTGATATTTCACATAATCGTGGGACATTCGAAAAACATGAAGTGGATGGAGAATTAAAAGAATTAATAGTGCATCGAAAAGGGGCGACAGGAAGCTATTATCCCGGAAGGGAGGAAGTCCCTAAAATATATAAAGAGGACGGCTCTCCTGTGATAATAGGAGGCTCGATGGAAACAGGAAGCTATCTGCTGGTCGGCGGCGCGGGGGCAAAAGAGACCTTCTGCTCTACTGCCCACGGCAGCGGGAGGACGATGAGCAGGACAAAGGCGAAGAAGATGGTGCGAGGAGAGCAGTTGTTGAGGGAAATGGAGCAGCGAGGGATTTTTGTTAAGTCCGTAAGCTATGCAGGTGCGGCTGAGGAGGCGGGGTTTGCTTACAAGGATATCGATGATGTTGTGGAAGCTACCGCGCTGGCTGGCATCTCGCTCCCTGTTGCGAAGCTTGTTCCTTTCGGGAACATCAAGGGATGATTATGCCGTACAGATATCTTGAGGATGTTGCAATTGCCGATGTTGCTTTTGAGGCTTGGGGAAAAACGATTGAGGAATTATTCGAATCATCGGGTTTTGCATTGACGAATGCCATGATAAAGGACTTGGGGAGAATCGAGCAAAAAGTGGTGAAAGCTTTCGAGGTCGAGGCTTCGGACGTGGAAATGCTTTTGTTTAATTTCCTGCAGGAGTTGATTTTTTATAAGGATGCAGAGCGATTATTGTTTAACAGGTTTGATCTGGATATTGAACAGAAAGACGGCAAATGGCATCTTGGAGTAAAAGCATACGGGGAGGAAATTGACCGGGAAAAACACGAGCTGCTTGCTGATGCCAAGGCGATTGCGCTGCATAATTTTAAGGTTGAAGAAACGGCAGAGGGATGGGGGGCTATGGTGATTGTGGATGTTTAGCACTATCCCCTTATAAACTCCTCAAGCTTTTCCCTTGCATCGCTATCGCGCATCTGCGCCGGAGGATGCTTCATGAAATAAGCCGATGCTGGCAGAAGTACCCCTCCGATTTTTCTATCCAGAGCTATCTTCGCCACGCGTATGGCATCCACAACCACGCCTGCGCTGTTGGGGCTGTCCTCCACTGAGAGTTTCAAATCAATATAAGCAGGAACATCGCCGAAGAGTTTGAAATCAATCTTGAGATGGCATATCTTGTTATCGTTCAGGCAGTCGATGCAGCCGTTTGGACCTGCATAAACATACGCATCGTAAGGAATCTGCGAAGCCACAGACTCGGTTTTTGAAATGTTCTTGGACGCAAGTCTTGACTGATCGGTCATATTCCTGAAATCCGTATTGCCTCCGATATTCAACTGGTAGGTGCTGTCGATTTTCGCACCTCTATCGACAATCATCTGTGTTAAGGCACGATGGACAATCGTGGCTCCCACAAGGCTTTTTATATCGTCGCCTATTATTGGAAGTTTTGCTTTCCTGAATTTTTCAGCCCATTTTTTATCAGAGGCAATGAAAACAGGGATGCAGTTTATGAAAGCACAGCCTGCTTCCAGAGCCTGCGAAGCGTACCACTTCACGGCATCATCAGAGCCGACTGGCAGGTAATTTATTAATATGTCGGCTTTTGAACTCCGCAATTCCGATGCAACATCTACAGGTTTCTGTTTTTCATCCACCTTGAAATAATCCTTCATGTGCGACGCAACGCCGTCGAGCACCTTGCCTTTCATCACCTCAACGTCAAACTCTGATACGTCAGAGAACTTCTTGGTGCAGTTGGGCTCTGAAAATATAGCTTCGGATAAATCCGTTCCCACCTTTCTCCTGTCAACATCAAAAGCAGCAACGGGCTTTATATCCGAAATGAGATAACCGCCGAGAGAATTGTGCATCAATCCCGGCACGAGTTCACCGGAGTTTTTGACATGCTTATAATATTCAAGTCCCTGGATCAACGATGAAGCACAATTACCTACGCCTGTGATTGCCACGCGAATTTTAGCCATCAGATTTCCTCTTATACCCGCTCATTGATATTCTTTCTCCAACTTAAATGTTATTAGTCCATGTTAGTCCCCGTATTTAAATACGGGGTCTTATTGGGTCTTTAAGTATTTTTCTGACATGTGCAATTCTCTGGAACACTGTAATGAAGGAAATGATCGCTACGAGCAATATCGCCCAGTTAACCTCGGCAACGAAAGCGCCGATAACTATAATCAGCATCCTTACACCCCTCTCCCCTACTCCTACCGATGCATCCGCGCCTGCAGCTTCAGCTCTTGCCCTCGTGTAGCTCACCATCAGCGAGCCCACAACTGCAAGCGCGCCGATAAACCAGTAAGGGAAGGGGGAAAAGGCGGTCAAGCCGCCGTACATTGCCCCTATTATGACAGCAGCATCTGCAAACCTGTCGCTTACCGAATCCAGAAAGCCTCCGAATTTCGTTGTCCTGTTGTTTTCGCGTGCAACAAGCCCGTCGAGCACATCAAAAAAGCCGCCGGCAAGGAGGAAGGCTCCGGCTGTGAAAATTTCTTTCTCTGCAAAAAGAATCGCCGAGACAAGGCTTAGCAAAAGTCCGAGAATGGTTATGGTGTTTGGATTTATTTCAGTAATGCTCTTAGCAAGAGGTCTTAATGCATCCCTGATAAATCCCTTTATATCTTCAAGCATTGTTTTTGTATTGTTTTATGTATATTTAATATTACTTTTTGCTCATTTCGTATTCTTTTTTCAATTTCAGCGCATCGATCTCAAGGTTCGGGCTTTCGCTTATCACCATGCCTTTTATATCGAAATCACAAAAAGCCTGCGCAAGCTCAGTGTATTTAAAATCGGATTCATCGAAAACCAGATGCCTTTTCTCACCTTTATCCGAGTATTCAATACCAGAGACATGTATATGCATGTCGTCAAGCCCTTTCCTGCCCAGCTTATCCTCCACACGAGTAAGAACAAAGGCAAATTCATCACGTGAATTAAATTTCCCTGTCAGGGCATGTAGGTGCGAAAAATCAATGCACGGTAGAACCCCTTCCCCTTCTGTAATATCAAGCACTTCCTCAAAGGTTCCGAACTGGGAATAGCGCCCCATCGTCTCAATGCGTAATACGATAACCGCGCCTTCGTTTTTTAATTGCTCCACAATCGCAATAAGCTCTTTTTTCATTTTTTCATATACTGCCTCACGCTTCCCCTTGCAAAAACCCGCATGGATTACCACGCTTTTAGCTCCGCAAATATCCCCAATCCTTGCAGAGTTCAGGATTCGCTCCCTGCTTTTGATAAGCGTTTCACCATAGGCATTGAGGTTGATATAATAAGGGGCATGCACACTCAGTTGTATATCAAGCTGCTTAGCTTTTTCTCCAACTTTTTGCGCCGTCCTTTCCCCCATCTTGACGCCTCGCACGAACTCAAGTTCCATGCAGCCAAGACCGAGTTCATGGATACGCATTATACCCGAAAGACTGTCGTTTCCTTTTGAGCTGATTGGTGTACCTGCCGTTCCGAAAAGTAATCCCATTCAACCCTCTATCGTTGGAGGGGAATAGCCATACCACGAACCTTCCTGCTCAAGATAATACAGCGCATCCTCAAGCTTTTCCTTATGCCCTTCCTCGAAATGCACAAGTTTCAAAAACAGGTCTTTACTGGATTTAACCTCAGTTTTTTGTGCGCTCTTTGAATATAATTCAATAGACCGCTTTTCAGTCCTTATTCCAAGCGTGAGGACATCCTTTGTCTCTGCTATCCCCATTGGCTCAAGGGATTCAGGGAAGATTCGCCTCGCCTTTTCCCGGTTTTCTTCATCCAGTACGCTTAAATCAATGGGCTTTCCTGATATATTTTTGTATTCCTTCTCAAGCAGTTCCCTGTGCTCTCCCTCGTCCCTTGCAAGTCCCCTGAAAACAGCCTGTGCTTTCTCATCCTCAACGAGTTGGCTGAATATCGAATAGTATTCCTTTCCATATATCTCAATCGCTATCGCCTCTTTCAGAATGTCAAGAAGCATTTCTTCCTGGTTCGTATTATCACCCACATAGAGGTTGATTTCAATAGGTAATAAATATAATGCTATTTAAGGGGGAAAAGCCATCTACCAGCAATGACAGACCATCCAAAAGTCAAGGACTACATGACCCAGGAAGTGGATACTGTTTCTCCTGAAGACACGGTCAAGGATGTCATAGAGCTTATTCGGAAGACGGGGCACGACGGTTTTCCTGTGGTGGAGGATAGTAGAGTGGCAGGGTATGTATCAGCATCCTGCTTGCTTGAAAAAGGGCTTGGTGAGAAAATCTCCGATATCATGAGCTGCGATGTACTTGTTGCTGATACCGAGATGGAGATGACAGACGTGGCTCGAGTATTGTTCAGGTCTGGAAAATCAAAATTACCTGTTGTCGATAAAAGCGGGCATCTTCGCGGGATTATCACAAATTCAGACGTCATACGCTCGCATATCGAGAGGACAAGCCCTCAGAAAGTCTGGACGCTCAAGAGAACGCTTGAGGCTATCCATAATATCCACGTTGATGTTGTACGTGAAGCGGTCAATATAGATGAGCTTGTACCCACGCAGCCCAAGGTATATGCGGATGAACTCGACGGGAGAATATACGAACTGAAAAAGGGGCTGGCTGAGCCCATAGTGGTGATAAAAAAACCCAACAGGCTCATTCTCGTGGACGGGCATCACAGGGTCATAGCAGCAAAGAAACTCGGGATGAAAAGTATGGATGCTTATGTAATACCGCTTGGTGATGAAGTACATCTCGGGATGGAAAAGACCGCCGCCTCAGCCGGGCTTCGTACACTGTCGGATATAAAAATACTTGATTATGCCAAGCATCCGCTCGTGGAGATAACAAAGAGGCTTAAAAAGGGTGACGAGAACGGTCTGGCAAATGTTCCATAATACCCTGTATTTAAATACGGGATTATGGCATCAATATTTATAAGAGTCCACTTCTTCTATCGGTTTTTTCTCTTTTTTGAGAGGCTCGTCCTTGACATCAAGGTGTTGAACTGTTTCCTTTGTTTCAGCCACCCTTCCAACCTTCATGGCTATTTTACGGATAGAGTTTTTGGGCTGTAGTATTGGTTTTACGCGCGCCTTGGATTTTTTCAATTTATAGCCTGCCGGAGGCAACTCCGATTTTAAAAGTCCAAGCTCTACTTTTCTTTTATGAATAAGGTCAAGTATCGGCTGCCTTGAGTTTTCGGACATGCTCTCAAGCATGCGCTCAAGCTTTGCCAGAGTCGCATCTTTTTCAGGTTCTGCCTCTCTCAACTCTTGCATGTGCTGTATCCGTTTCCTGATGAGTTCCTCGGTTCCTATATCGCGCCTGCTGCGAAGGGCACCTTTCAGAGCCAGAAGACCCGACTGTGCTTTTTTCTCAGCCTCGCCTATGGTATCCGCAACACCCAGAATAGCTAAAGCTCTTGAGCCTGTGGTATATATTTTATCATCCTTCTCATATACGCTTGAATAGAAAAGAAGTGCTTCCTTTACATCGGTTATCTCGACTACCGAGTCCTTCACAGGAGCATCGGGGTAACCCTCTGGCACTGCATACTTGCATACCGTCGCCTTCTTTTTGAAAGTGACACTGATTTTATCCAGAGTTCCATTGACGATTCCTGAACACACATCAAGAAAATCATTTTCAAGAAGCGGCAGGACGTTCATGGCTTCTGGGTCGCCGAGCCGTGCATTGAACTCGATGACCGAAATACCTTTTGCGGTTGCCATGAACTGACCGTAGAGTATGCCCTGATAAGGCACGCCCGTTTCTTTCTTTATGCTTGCGACTGCATCCCACATTAATTTTTTTGCATCCGTATAATCGGATTCCTTCATGAACGGCAGTATCTCTTTTGCATCATTGTATGAACCCATCCCGCCCGTATTTGGTCCTTTATCCCCTTCATACGCTCTCTTGTGGTCCTGAACGCAGGGCGCAAACGCAAGCGTGCTTCCGTCCACGAATGCCTGGACTGTGAATTCCTCACCGACCATGCGCTCTTCAATAACAATGTCGCCGCTCTTCAGAACCTCCCTTGCATATTCCTTGGCGCCGTTTATGTCAAAATGGTCTCCCATGACCCGAACACCTTTTCCGCCCGTGAGACCTGAGGGTTTTATCACAACATCCCCAAGCTTGTCTATATATTCATCCGAACCGCTCTCACCCTTCCTGAACACGCGGAACTCGGGACACCCTGCAATCCCGTGTTTTCTCATGAACGCCCGCGTCCAGGCTTTATCAAATTCGATCTGCGCAGCGAGCTTTCTTGGTCCCACAACCGGGATACCTGCATTCCAGAGCAAATCAGGAATACCTGCAGCGAGGGGAGCTTCGGGACCTATGACTGCAAGCTCGATTTTATTCTTTAAGGCATAATCAATTATTGCGGGGTCTGTTTCCTTTACAGGCAGAAAGCCTTTGCACAATCCGGCAATTCCCGGGTTTTTTCTGCTCATCGCGGCATATAGCTCAGGGTTTTTTCCGCTCCTTGCTATTGCCTCCGCGATGGCATGCTCCCTGCCGCCGCCTCCGACTAATAGAACTTTCATGCTAAAAAATAGAACATAAACCTACAGCAAACCACAGTCGCGATGGGATTGGTGGCAGCGCTTTGTAAAAATTACAAAGTCCAGCCTTTCAAGGTAGGG
>DAHXMQ010000183.1 GCA_027371625.1 Candidatus Methanoperedentaceae archaeon
CTTTTAAGAGGAGAAAGATATTGTATTGCCATTCGCATTGCAACTATTACAGGTTCCGTTCACGAAGTCGCTCGCACTGCTGGAACCTGGCGTATCGGATCCTGGTCCCAATGATGCATCGATTACAGGGTAATTGTCATAGAACACCTTCAGGTTAATTTTTTGATTTAGGTTGTTTGTTATGGACGTTCCTGCCTGTATCGAGTACTTGTTTTTTCCTATCCACATTACGTTTGCAGGGATTACGTTGGCGTTATCGGTCGGATTGATTTTTATCATTCCGGGCGGCACGGGGACGTTACCTGTAATATCGACTATGGTTAGCCTGTTGCCATCGATAATGTACCCAAGTTTTATTTTATCGTTTGTACTGTCCCTCAATTCATTGACATTTTTTCCCATAGAAGAAACTAAAACAGTTCCCATGACCGCAACTAATGCGATCAATACAATTGTTGCAGTCATTGCGCTGACCATTTTAAATCACATAGGGTATTTTCAACTTAATTGTATTAATATATTGTGGTCTGGTTTGAGCAAAAACAGCCATATATGTTTATATTGATATAAGAAGCGCAACTCTGTATTTCCAGCATGAGCGAAAACATGAAAGAAATTTAAATTTAAAATATTTTGACTAAGTAGGGTCGTACTTATCCGGCATCTTATGAGGTCTTTTTCCTGTCGGTTTTGCATACACGTTCTCAACCTCAACGAATAAACCAAGTTTCATGGCATAATCGAATACCGACCATGCCTCGTCGTCGTTGAGTTTCGTGCGGCGCCTGAGCAGGACCTGCACTGTCTGAGCGTCGGCTTTTCCCGTAGAATCACAGCATCCTTCCATTATGTCCATGAGTACATGGACTTTAGGCGTGAAATAGATGTGTGCAGGTATATCATCGGGTATGTTCATCTGATCGCTTACCTCAGCCTTGAAATCTTGATCATATTTCTCAAGCTCTCCGAGTGAGGAATACCAGCACCTGTCCATTGAAGCGCCACTGACCCAGAAGGTCATGTCACGGTAATGCTTATCGATATAATATCTTGAAACCTTGCAGTCGTTGATGATGTCTATAATCTCAGGCACGAACTCGCTTTCGATACGTTCAGGGCGCGAGGTGCTGTTTGCATACCAGACGTATATGCCGTCCATTTCCGCTTTCGGTTCTAAGATGCGCGGCTTCGCATCGGCGCTGGACGCCATTTTAGTGAAGATGCTGTCGTTTTCACCACTGCCGCTGACATTGGGAATATACTGGCATATTGCTATAGATGCAACGAGCTTTCCATGAAAATCCACTCTTGTTAATGCATCAAACATAACGCCTACAGCCGCAACGTCTCTGGTATAAAATACCTTCATCAATCTTTCCCATACAGTTGTTTGCTGTGATGTCATCAAAATATTAGAGGCTTTTTTCGTATATATAACTAACTGAATTTTCAATTACAGTTTCTTTTTTTGAAATTTTTTCAGTGAAACAGACTGGATTTGAAAATCATGCTTTTTAATTTCGTTAGAGCAATTTCAACCTCTCTTTTATTGGAAGTTTGCGCATCCTAATTGCAAATGTTATTTTCTTCATCCAAACACTATATGCCGGATTCCACCAACCATCTTTTAAAAAGTATGAAATACAATCCGTAAGTTGGCAATAATAACAATTCATCCCATTACATCCTTTGCAACCATTTCTAAAACCTATAATATGTCCAAGTTCATGAAATTCGATGGCTGAAAGTTCCGAAAGAAAACTATCAAAGTCTGTATCAGGGTTATGGAGTTTAGCGAGATTATTTAGAAAAACAGTTACACTATTTGTTTTACGGTACCACCTCCCAAGACATTTTTTTCCTCGTGTTGAATAGTTTATTTCAACCATTGTTTATAGAAACCTCATGCGCCTATATTAGCGTAATGCTTCGCTTATTAAAGCGGAGTTCGTTACATGTGTGGGTATTTTTTGAAAAAATGTTACAAAAATATCACCCGATGGTTAGTACGCCATCGGGCGATGTAATGTAACCAATAGTTACCGCGGTTATTGTGGTTCCAGAAGGAGCGGAAATGATGTATTTTAAGTATCTGCCGTATTCTCCGGAAGCAACCGTATAAAGAAGGTTCTCTCCTACTCCAGCTTGTGCCCAGTTGGACCACGTATTATCATCCATGCTGTATGATGTATAAACAACTGCTTGGTTGATATTTCCCGACCCCTGTAACTGGACGTAAGTGAACGTTTCATTCATTCCAGCATCAAATACGGCAGATGTAAAATTGCCATAATTGGCTGGTGTATTTGGTGGGATCTGGTATACTTGCTGAATCATTGACCCACTGCTTGACGAATAATTAGAGTCACCAGCATAAGTTGCTGAGATGGAATTGTTTCCAGCCCAGAGAGACGACGTTGAATACGTTGCTATACCCGATGACGTAGTACCAGTTCCCAGAGTGGTTGAGCCTTCTTTGAATGTAACGGTTTCGCCGTCAGGTATTGCGCCGTTCGATGGGGTTACCGTTGCAGTGAAAGTAATTGCATTACCATATGTCGATGGATTTAGTGACGATGATATTGCTGTTGTGGTGCCTGTTTTAACGGTCTGTGAAAGTGTTCCTGTGCTGCCAGTATAGTTCGTATCGCCGCTGTATGTCGCATTGATAACATGCGTCCCCACAGACAGCGAAGAGATTGATGAGCTGGCTGCACTGCCGTTGGTTATATCGACCGGCGAACCAAAAGTTGAGCCGTCTACCACAAATTGCACGGTACCCGTTGCAATTGATGGAGATATTGTTGCCGTGAATGTTACTGACTGACCGGACGCGGATGGATTGAGAGACGAGGAAATTGCTGTAGTGGTGCTTGCCCGGTTCACGGTCTGGTAAAGTGTTCCTGTGCTTGCCGCATAATTTGAATCGCCGCCGTACACGGCATCAATCGTATGTGATCCCACAGATAGCGAAGAGATTGATGGGCTGGCTGCGCTGCCTCCGGAAACCGTTACTGGTGACCCGAAGTTCGTTCCATCAATTGTGAATTGTACAGTACCCGTTGCGCTGGATGGCGAGATCGTTGCAGTGAATGTAACCGACTGACCGGACGTGGATGGATTGAGAGACGAAGTGACTGCCGCCGTGCTGGCAGCCTGATTCACATTCTGGGCTAATGCACTCGACGTGCTTGCAGTGAAATTAGCGTCTCCGACATATACCGCCGTGATAGAACTGGTTCCCACGCTGAGAGATGATATCGAGAACGTTGCATTGCCAGACGACGTAGTACCGGTTCCAAGGACGACAGTGCCGTTCTTAAAAGTAACAGTCTCGCCATTTGGTATTGAGCCACCGGACGAGGTTATGTTTGCAGTGAAAGTGACCGTATTACCATATGTCGATGGGTTTAGTGATGAATATATGGACGTTGTGGTGTTTGCTCCAACGGTCTGTGAAAGTGTTCCTGTGCTGCCAGTATAGTTCGAATCACCACTATACGTCGCATTGATAACGTGCGTACCTGCGGACAGTGAAGAAGTTGCCGGGCTGACCGCACTTCCATTCGATATTGATACAGGCGATCCAAAATTAGTTCCATCAATTGCAAACTGCACCGTGCCTGTTGCATTCGATGGCGAAATTGCTGCGATGAATGTTATGGATTGGTTGATAGAAGATGGGTTGGTAGATGAAGATACTGATGTTGTAGTAGCTGCCTGGTTCACGGTCTGAGTTAATGTGCCTGTAGAGCTGCTGAAGTTAGCGTCTCCGGTATATAAGGCAGTTATAGGATCGTTTCCAGCTTGGAGAGATGATGTTGAAAAAGTTGCATTGCCCGATGCGGTCATGCCTGTTCCAATCACTGCAGAACCGTTCTTGAAAGTAACCGTCTCGCCATCAGGTATTCCTCCTCCGGATGAGGTTACACTTGCAGTGAAGGTAACTGATTGATTGTATGTTGATGGATCAGCACTCGAAGATATTACCGTTGTAGTGCTCGCTTGGTTAACTATCAGTGATGCGACGCCCGAGCTTGAGTTAAAGTTAGAATCGCCAGGATATGATACGGTGATGGTTTTATTTCCTGCGGAACTTGATGAGAGCGAACAACTGCCTACTGCGATTGATGATGAACACTGGTTCGTCCCATCGCTAACTGTAGCAAATCCCGTGGGACTGCCTGATCCCGGGGGATTTGCGGTCACCGTAAATGATACTGCATACGTCTGTCCCACCGCGGGGGATGAGGGTAAAATGTTGAATATTGTTGTGGTTGTACTCCCTTTGCTTACAATTTGTGAGAGAGAGCTCGTGCTTGAAGTGTAATTAATGTCGCCGCTATATGTCATATTAACGATGTGGGTGCCAGCGGATAGTGTGGATAGGGCATACGAGACGCTACCGCCAGATAGTGCTACTGACCCGTAGTTATAACCATCGATAGAGATTTGCACCGAACCCGTTGCATTGGAAGGTGAAACGGTTGCAGTAAATGTAACTGACTGTCCGTATACCGACGGG
The DNA here is from genome assembly GCA_027371625.1 of Candidatus Methanoperedentaceae archaeon. Taxonomy (GTDB): domain Archaea; phylum Halobacteriota; class Methanosarcinia; order Methanosarcinales; family Methanoperedenaceae; genus Methanoperedens. The sequence continues at coordinate 4,526 of DAHXMQ010000183.1, forward strand.
TTGATTGATGAAGATACTGTTGTAGTGGTGCTTGCCTGGTTTACAGTCTGGGCTAATGCACTCGACGTGCTTGCAGTGAAATTAGCGTCTCCTACATATGAGGCTGTTATGTAATTGTTCCCCGCACCAAGAGACGAAGTCGAGAACGTCGCGTTACCGGATGAGGTAGTGCCCGTTCCTATCGCCGTCGAGCCGTTTTTGAATGTGACACTCTCACCGTCAGGAATAGCACCAGCCAGCGAGGTTATGTTTGCCGTAAAAGTAACTGACTGTCCGTATACCGACGGGTTGATTGTTGAAGATACTGCTGTGGTCGTACTCGCTTTGTTCACAATTTGTGAAAGTGTTCCTGTGCTGCCGGTATAATTCGAATCACCACTATACGTCGCATTGATAACGTGCGTGCCTGCGGATAGTGAAGAAGTTGCTGGGCTGACTGCACTGCCGTTCGAGATTGATACTTGCGATCCAAAATTTATCCCATCAATTGCAAATTGCACCGTGCCAGTTGCTGCAGATGATGAAGTTGTTGCAGTGAAAACCACTGGTTGCCCGTATGTTGACGCATTTAATGACGAAGATATGCTTACACTCACAGTAAGTGGAAGGTAATCGGTATTATTCGTGCCAAGGGCATAAGCAAACTCGCATATTCCATCATTATCGGAATCTGCACAGGTCTGGCTGAAGCCTGTGCCGTTTTCATATCCCCAATAATTGCCGCCAATATAATGACCACCGATTATGTCCGTGCCTGACATTCTTGTTGCGTTCCATATGTTATTTTTTGTGTCATTGATATTGATACCGTTGGTATTATTGAAATAGTTGTTATAAAATATATTGGGAGAAAACGATGCAATTAAACCGATTCCGTATCCAATACCGGGACCCAAGGTGCCAGCGGATCCACTGCAGTAGCCGTTGCTGCCTCCCAGACCCTCATTGCCAAAGCTGTTGTTCGATACATAATTTCCAACTACGATATTGCTTCCGGAGGATTTTAAATAAATCCCATAGGCATTTCCGCCCAAACCGCCCATTGCGCCATAGCCTCCATTGCCACCGTACATTCCATTACCACCCATGCCGCCGTAGTTATTCCAAATGGTATTATTTGTTATGGTATTACTGAGAGACTGGTATAGATAAATACCATAAAAATTACCCCCGGTGCCACCTATTCCTGCCGAACCACTACCACAACCGCCTGCGCCCCAGCCACCGGAACCGATACCTCCGATACCTCCACTGTTATTCTGAATAAAGTTCGCTGTAATATTATTACTGGAACCGTATATGGATATGCCATAACTAAAGTTCCCATTACCCCCGTTCCCTGAGTTATAAGTGCTTTGGTTGTAGCCTGCACTACCAATAATATTCGAAACAGTGTTATTAGTTATGATATTGTTGTTGGAAGTGATGTTTATACCAGTATCGTTTACAGCAGCAATGCTGTTGATTATACTGAACCCACTCATCGTTGTATCGTTGGCAGTGATTGAAATAACATTACTGCTCCCCTTTCCATCTACAACAGGCATGCCTATGCCAACAATACTGACATTTGGATATACAGTAGCAAACGGACCATACGATGATCCATTGTTATATACATCAACCGTATCGCCTGTATATGCATACGGTAACGCCTGATTTATATCACTAAAATTGCAGCCGCTGGAGCAGACCGTTAATGTCGTTGATCGATTATAAAAGTTTTCATCTCCCCACGTCGCCCACGTTGGTTCGGGCGAGACGTAAGGACGAACACGCACTAAATCAATAGTATCAGAACTGCCACTATACCCGTATCCGAACATGATATCATCGACACCATCAGACCAGGGAGTACTCACCGTCACCAGAGCACCGTTGTTTATAGAGTACTTTATCTGATTCCCACCGAGGTATATGATTTTTATACTACTCCATGCGTTAGGCGTCCTCGCTATACCCGTGTCTACATAATTATTGTTGTCAAAGTATTCCCATGTATTGCCTGTGTATCCTACGGCAAGCACAAACCGAAGAGCATTGGCAGTAGAATTTCCAAATCCCGTCCAAGCCTCACACCGCGCGCTGCACCCATTATCATAAAAATAATAATCAAGCTCATACGCATTGCCGACTGTTCCCCATGCGCGTGAGGTAATGCCTCCTGTATGTAGCGAATAATTACTGTAATACGTGGGACTTTCTAAAATAGTTCCAGTACCTGAAACCCATTTTGCTGTATCAAGAACACCACTGTCAAAATCGTCATAAAATAGAAATGTGTTGTTCCCGCCCAGCGAATTACTCAAAGAATAATTAAGACCACCTGCATATAGTTGTACAGGGCCGTTTCCCGTTACATTTGTCCACAATGTCCACGATGAGCTGTCTGAAGTGTTGCTCTCAACCCAGAATGGTAGTGTTGTAACGTTATTTATAGTCATATTCCAATTAATCGTTAGAATACTTCCATTTGCAGCGGATGTAAAGTTACAGTAATTATTACAGTAAACGTCTGTTGCACTATTTGTCCCCGTACCTTTGTGAATTGTGAATGGTATGTCATATGGTCTTGTACCATTCGGAATGTTGTTATTGAACATTACTGGATAAGGAGCACCCCACAACATTGCTGCCTGCGCAGTTCCTGTAAGCATCACAACTATAAGCACAAAACTTACCAGAATCAATGTTGAAGAAAATAATCTATTCCTTTTCGTTGCTGCCAGACCATATTTTAATTTCATCTCTCATTCACCTCATGTAATAAGCTTGCTCCTTAACGTAATAATGCAACCACAAAACAATTGTTATCATTGTACATATACTTTTTCATGATGTGTGCCATGATTTCCGTTGAACCCACGTTTCTGTCACACTGGCATCACGATACCGGGATTCCAAGAGTGTTGGAAAGGTAGCTTTTTATAGCATTTTCATTTGTTCCTTCGATATTACCCGTGTGTATGCCTCCGAGATTATCGGTTATCGTCACAGTATTGAACGTATCGCCTCCCGTGCGCCATGTGTAAGATGGACCGCTAACTGATGCCGACACAGCTTCTCCATAATGGTCCAGAGCATATCCGCCGATATAAAAGCATGCCAAGCTACATGAATATAGTTCATTATAGAACCCGTTGAGATTGTAACTATATTCATCGCCATAATTAGAGAAAATGTCTCCGACGGCGTTTATTGGTGGATATGCCGTCGCCACTGTACTGTTCGTACTGGTGGCACCCCATTCATCTGTTGCTGTTACTGTAACCGTATACGTGCCTGGCACATATTGGTTCCATGCGAGGTTCCAGCCCAGGTTATATTGAAACATCCATTGCGGCGGGTCTTCTTCATCAGGTCTATAAACCGCGTACCCGAAAGTGTATTGATTTGTCGAGGTTGAAATTCCATTCATGCCCCAGTCATACTCAACCTGGAAGTTTTTATCGCTCGGATCGTCGGGATTCACGATAGTGGCATAAATTGTTGATGGTTCTATGGAATAGGAGAAACTACGCTCTCCATTGCAATCGTAACCGCAGTAGAATTTTGGATTCGCACCGATGAGATTTATGCCCTCGAAATCAACGCTGTTGATGGTTATCTGTGGCGGTCGGTGCTTGTATATTTTCACTGCTTCGGTACTGCTTGATGAGAGTCCCCAGGTATCTTTTGCAGTTACGGTTACGTAAAAGACGTCGTAATACTTTCCATTCGAATCCTGATAATCCCAGTGATCCGGAGCATAAATGTGGGTAGTGCTGCCATTCATCGACCATACGCTCTGTGTTCCATCGCCGAAATCGTACATATACCATATCTGGTCTCCCTGCGGATCGCCGTGAGGATTGTCAGGGTCGTAAGAGATTGAATTGAAAACTACCGGAATTCTTTCCAGATACGCACCGGAAGGCAGGAACGGCACGCTCTTGACGTTGTATATGGACGTGATTATTGGCGCCCTCGGCGGATTATCGTAGATGAAGACAGAATCGTTGTACGTTGCAACGGCATTGTATGGATCCTGAACCTGTGCTTCGAAATCAACAGACTGGTTCAATATGTAATTATACGTGCCTTGCCGTGCAGTATATCTATGAGTAACGTTGTTCGCCTGGGGATTTGTTCTCGGAATTAAAATCGTCTGGTTCCACACAAGCTCACTGCTCGTGATAAACGTCTGGTTTAAGGGGATGCTTCCTATCCAGCCGGAATCATATCCGTCGCCCCAGATGTACCTGTAATGCAGATAATCTAAATACTGCATATCCTCAACATCTGGGTCGGTTGCATTTAAGGTCATGTTATTAATGTCGCCAATATGAACTGGATTGTGCTGTCCTGCCCAAGGAGCCAGAGCCTGTCCCAGCGGATTCGATGACGGTGTTTCCCCGGCGAGATTAAGGTATTGGAGAGCGGTTGCGCCGTACGCATTAGTCAGGTTTTTAGTATCTGCAACCGACAAGCCATAAATTTCAGGCGGATCATTGTAAACGGTAACGGTCTGACTCGATGTACCCTGCTGCGGATTATAGACTATGTCGCCAGGGACGTCATCGATTGATCCCATTCCGCTGTCCGTAACCGTAAGACCTATGGTATGATTTCCGACTGTCGGCATCCATATGATTCCTTCTGGCTGCGTGACATTATCGCCTTCGTCGTGGCTGGCGCGCTGTTCCATGTAAACCTCCGGTGGGATAGGAATCCCGTCGAGAGACCAGTCCAGCGTCAGTGGATAAGAGAACGGTTTGCCGTAATACCTGTTCCAGTCCCATATATTAGGTTCAATCCTGACCCAGCCGTGCTGGGTGAGATTCCCTGCAAACCACGACAAGTTTTCATCGTTCGGATCGATTAACACACTGATGTTCGGGTAAGGAGGATATTCAGGTGGCGGCAGGTCTTTGAACCATCCTATCATATTCTCGCCAATGTCCTGCGGCGGTCTTTCCTGGTAATCCCAGCGCACGTGTGCTACCCACGTCAGGTTATATTGCAACAATTGTTTTAAATTCCATGAATAAGCCGGCAGTCCCGCAACCATACCGCTGTTGTCTTGAACTGCTGCGCTTATCGTCTGGTTATCCTTGACTTTCCACCATCCTTCTCCCCAGTCGGGATAATAATGAATTGAATAGTTTTTCGAAGCCCCGTTGTCGGAGCTTATCTTATAGAAATCATAATAATCTACGGTATTGTTGCTGGTAAAATTGACGACAGTGTTGTTATTCGTATAAACGCCCTGGCTCATGGGATAAAACCATTCTGCCGTGAAATTGTCCGGATACCGATTTATTAAAAATTCCTTTGTGGAATAATCCCCGTCCGCGATATACGCTCTCACTTCCACGGCAAACGTCCCGTTCCTGTACAGATTTATTGTAGAACTCCATGTTACAAGCGTACTGTTCACTGCCGATATTTCTGCATCATTGACAACTACGCCGTCGCTATTATAAACCCGCACGCTTACTTCTGTTATGTTGGTTGCGTTTGTTTGCGCAGTTCCTGCCGCAACAATGCTGGCATCTGAAGTTCTCGTAACTCTTCTTGCAGGATTTATCATGGTTATCACGGGAACGTCGTCGTACTTGATATACAGGCTATCCTCCCCGGTCAATCCCGCAGAAGAATAAACGCGTGCGTCTATTATGTAAAGACCAGGCACGAGATTCACTGTCTGGCTCCACAGCGCCGCGCCCGTCGTATTGCTTAACGAAGATGCAGTACATGCGGATCCGCTTGGCGGGAAAAACCATGAAAAGATACCAGATGAATTATCGGGCGCACAGGTGCTGTTTGAAAGATATAGAACGTAACTTGCGTATGGGGAAGGCGCCTCGCCGGGGACAAGCGACATTAAATCAACTGTGATCTTAGCAATGCCGTCGGCGCTGTATGCAGTGCCGTTGATGGTTAAATTCTGCATTCCCACGTGATCCCCGTTGGCAAGATTTGTTATCTGGATGGTGGGCGCAGTCGATTGCTTGATTATGGTTATGCTCTCTGAAACTGTGTTATTCGCCTGGTCCACGGCGGTAATCACAAAATTATTATTGCCTTCATTCAAAGATGCGACATAATACCAGTCAACTAACGTCGAGCCGAATATTCCTGTAACAAGATTTCCATTTACATATACCGCGCTTATGTTGTTATTATCCCAAGCAACGCCGCCGATCGTTGCCGATGCAGACTGGACCACTGAATCGTTTTCCGGGTATAATATCTCGAGCTGGGGCGATGTATAATAAGCATATATATCCAGTGTAGCATTTGCCACGTTGCCTGCCGCATCTCTTGCCTGGATATTGATACTGTTTTTTCCTTCGTATAACTGCACAGTCGCATTCCAGTTCAGGTTTGCGGGTCTCCACCAGTTCGTGCCCGCAAGGGTAACGTTCTGGTAATCTACTGTAAGAGAATCCATTTCATAATCGTCAAAAACCGTGCCGGTTATTGTATAGTTCCGTGCATTTGTCACGTATCCTTCCTGAGGATTGGTTATTGTTATTATGGGAGGCGTGGTATCCTTATACGTGGCAACGTCCTGCTCAGCTAAATTCCCGGCAAAATCCTGTGCATATAATTTGACTGTCGTGGTATCCGTGAAGTTGTATATCTCTACGGTATAAGAAATTGACCCACTGCCGCCACTGGTGGGAACGGCTGGAATGCCGGTTACGTTTCCGCCATTATCCACTTCAGCCCATGCAATCGGATTGCCGGGAAGCTGTGTATCATCAGTGGTATTAAATGATATTACGTCCGTGTTCCCTCTAACGTATTTATCCGCGTGGGTAATGGTTATATTTGGCGGCACATTATCGTATATCACAGTCGTGTTCTTACTCCAGCCGCTGTATTTCCCCGACCTTGCGTAGGCAGAAATCCTTGCAATATAAGCCGTAGCCGAAGTCGGAGAATAAACCGTAAAAGACGTACTGAAATTATAACCACCGGATGTATAGATATTAAAAGGACCTGGATTGGATAAACTGCCGCTGTACATTAAACTTACGTTCTGCCCCGAAGCCATATCGGATACCGGCTCGGCGTATATCTCGTAATCGATATGGTCAACCCCGGAACCGGGAACATCAGATGCACTGAAGCCGAAGGTAATGCTCGACTGTGTGGCGTTGACGAAACCGAATCCCTCCGTAATGTTTTCATTAAATGCTTGAGTCATTATACTCGGCTGGCTGACTGCTGGATTCCAGATATCGTACATTGCAGTATTGCTCCATGCAGTCCATGCACTCGTTCTTCCAGCATTATCTACTGCATACGCTCTTGCAACGTAATACCTGCCAGGAGTCATGCTCGCGAACGTATAAGTGCCGGAAGACCCAATCCAATCAGAGAATACAATGCTTCCGTTTAACAGATCTTCTATTTGCATGTACACGTTGCTTATGCCAGAATCAGGGTCTGAGGGCGATGTAGTGTACGTTACGCTGCCGGTGGTCGTCCACATTGGGTTTTGCGGTGTGCTGATAGTGGGGGTGTCAAGGTCTATTCTCGCGTATAGCGTAGTATAGCCGCTGGGATTTCCTGCATTATCCACTGCCCTGAAATCGAAAGTATAGCTTCCCCCGGATGAAAGAGTAATGGCATAAGGCGAAGATACCTGCTGCCACGCCCCACTATTAGTTCTTTCCTGGTAATAAGCCACGCCGCTTTCCGTATCAGTAGAAGGAGCCCAGACGAAATTGAGCGACCCCGTCCAGCTCCACGGCGGATTCGATGAAGTGGAAGCAACCCCGTTCGTATCAGTTACAACCGGCGTTGTTGGAGGTACGGTATCTACCCCAAACGACCGTGACTGAATACTGGACGTCGCGCCGGCATTATTATACGCCTGAACGTAGAATGTATGTGTGCCGTCAGGTATGGAATTCACGACTGTACTGGTGCTCGTCGTCCACGTTTTAGCGCCGCTATCCAGCCAATAATAATAACCGGATATTCCGCTTGTGCTGTATGCGCTCCATCCAAATCCAGCCGAGTTCTGGTTAATCCATACGGTGGGACCGCTTGTAATGGAAAGACTCGGCGTTCCAGTATCTATTCCAAAACTGCTTGAAACTACTGCGCTGAGATTTCCGGAGTTATCTTTTTCTTCGAGATAGAAAGTATGCCAGCCGTCCGATACAGATAGAGTTGCACTGGTGCCTGTCGTAAAAAATTGCCCGCCGCCGTCCAGCCAATAATAATATCCTGCAATTCCAGTACCGTCGCTAGTTCCGTTCCATGTGAAAGCAACGGTGTTTGTATTGAGCCAGCCGGAAGGACCGCTCGTAATGGATACGCTGCCTGCTTTTGCTGCGCCTGCAAATGCAAGTATCAGCAGCGATGCCAGAATTACCTGATGAATGCGAATTTTTTTAATCATTTTACCTCAGGTACTGCTGCTGGTGTTGAGAGCTTTATCGTATCCACCGACTACCTGCACGTTCGAAGTGCCGTTTAGACTCCATTCTATGATCTCCTGTACGTTGCCGTTTATGTCCGTAAAATTCCCATAACTCGAACCGCCCCATTCAGGCGGCGAGAATGTGTTGTTGGCATAATTCCACGTATGCTGAACTATTCTTTTTGATATTTCATTGCCTTCGTTCTGCAAATCAGCCGGCATCTGGTTCCACGGATACCTTTCACTTGCTTTATGCCAGCCGTAAAAAACTATGCTGTCGTGATCCCAGCCGGTTGAATCGTTATACCCAACATCGCCTGTGGGGAACGCACCGACTTCAAGCCCGTTGCCGGGACTATACCAGTCGCCTGAATCGTGCGTGCTGTTTAAATAATCCGCAGCTATCTCCCATCCACCTGAGAACGGATTATCTATGCCGCTCATGTTTATCCAGTCCTCTACGCTGCGGTTCCATACCTCCCTTGCTGCAACCACGAGCTGCTCTATGTTGTTCGGCAGACCCATGCTGTAGTTATACTCTGTATCGCTTTCATTCCCCCACGGCATTCCTATTACGTATTGTCCTGAAATAAAGTCCCCTTTTACCGCCTGTATCCTGTCGGGATAGAACATCGTTGTGTGATTCTGCATCAGGTCAAACGCCTCTGACGTATAGATACCAACAGTAGTGTTGCCCTGCCCAGTCCAGTCGCCAGCCAGAGGCACATAGGCGCTGCCGCCAGGACCGAACTGGAAAGTTACGTCCGCATTTCCTGCGCTGTTGCTGTTTTTCAGGTAGAATGTACCTGTGCTTTTCTGATAAACGCCAATAGTATCGGTCCCATCACCATTCCAATCTCCCGTTACCGGCACGAAGTCGTTTCCACCCGGACCGAATTGCACTGTAATGTCTGCTGCGCCGCCAGTATTGCTGTCTTTCAGGTAGAATGTGCCTGTGCTTTTCTGATAAACGCCAATAGTATCGGTCCCATCGCCATTCCAATCTCCCGTTAGAGGCAAATAGTCGTTTCCACCCGGTCCGAATTGCACTGTAATGTCTGCTGCGCCGCCAGTATTGCTGTCTTTCAGGTAGAATGTGCCTGTGCTTTTCTGATAAACGCCAATAGTATCGGTCCCACCGCCATTCCAATCTCCCGTTACCGGCACGAAGTCGTTTCCACCCGGACCGAATTGCACTGTAATGTCTGATGTGCCGCCAGTATTGCTGTTCTTCAGGTAGAATGTGCCGGTATTCGGGTCATAAACGCCAATCGTAGTTACATGCTGCCAAGTCCGATCGCCAACTATCGGCACGTCTCCCGGCACGCCGTAATTAACGATAACGTCTGCGTTTCCTGCACTGTCGTTGTTCTTCAGATAAAACGTGCTTGGGGCATACTTTACAATCATCAGGTTTCCTGACGAAACGTACATTTTATTATTCTGACTGCTGAGATTCCGGTCGTAATCCGAAAAAAGAGCATAGCCGTATGTTACTTCGGAATCCAGTTCATTCTCATATTCGTTGAGAATCTGCTCTTTCGTAATATTCCATGGATTCTGGAATGCGTGCCTGCTCACAACCGTTTCAGCCGCGGGCACCGCAATCGTTCTTAAATATCTCGGTTCATCCACACTGCCTGACGCCTGTGCACCCATTGCCTGGAGCATGTCTTTGCGCTGCGCTACGTTAAGCCCGTGATAATCCCTGAACATCTCTCCTTCCATAACAGTAAGCAGGTATATTCCCGCAAGTATTACAATCGCTATTGCTGCGGCTGATGTACGCTGCATGAGTCTTAATGAGCAATATAACTACTTATAGATTATTGAAATCTCTGAACCTCTGGAAAGCTTTTAATATCCCAAAATTCATAAACTATGTCTTAATGACTTCTTTAGATTTTGCGGTGGAAAAGGCATTCAAGATTGGATTATATATGAGCACTTTAGCCATACTTGGCGCGCCGACGTTGGCTATGATGCAGACTGCTTTCATGACGGCGCAGGCGATAACTTTCCAGGATGCCGTAGTAAATGAAATCAATATAGTGTACGCTGGAAAACTTCAGTCAGTCAACAACCATCTCCTGCTGCCGAAAAATACAACCGTTCAGATGTTCGATAATTTTAGACAAGCGGTGGCTAACCAGATAACCATAAATGTTACCACACCGCTTGGAAGCTATCAACACACAGAACCTTTTGCAAACTCGGATGCTTTAGAGGTTGACCGAGTAGGCGGAATCGTGCCAACAGTATCTTCACAGACGCAGTGTTATAACATGACCACGTGGCGTGACCAGAGCTACGGAAATATTGACGTTACGTTTTCCTCTACAAATTGCGGGGGAAACCCGGGGAGTTAAAATATGGGCGAGGCAATGGGATTCGGCGTCGAACAGATAGGGGTTATAGGTCTTATGGTCATCGGAATAAGTTTTTCCGGAATAGTTGCCGGAGTTATTCTGAATTCAGACAGCTACCAGAGCGTAGCAGGCGAATTCAGTGCCGTGAGACTTGCAGTCGAGATGGTGGGAACAAGCAAACAGCCCGCTGCTATGGAATTCATAGCCAGGCTGTATGACGGAAAAACGTATACAATAGAGAGCAATGGAAATCGTCTATTGACGTTAACAATACTCAATGCAGACGGGTCTGTCTCAACGGACCAGAATGGAACAGAGGAAATCTCATATCAGACCACAAACGTGCAGATGGCGCCGTTTATAATAAATTCTAAAGATTACAGCAGCCGCTTCCTCGTGGACGTTATTCCCGAACCTGACGGAGTCGTAATCACGGTTCCGAGCGCGGGCAGCGGAAGCTGATTAACATGGTACTTGATAATATCGAAAGCGCGATAAGCTCCTCGCTGGTCATACTGGCAATATCGATGTGGGCGGTGATTATGTCGACTTTCTTTGCCGCCGTGCACATACCCCAGGATGAAATAATTCAAACCCAGATACTATCGCAGGCAGTGGCGATGGATCACGAAGGACCGTACATAGACCCTGCATCGGGAAACCTTTACGCAATACATTACGGCATGGACAACTCAACTAACGGCAATGACAACGGCATTATCCCGGTGAATTTTACCAATATCATAACAGTCGTTCCATCGAACATAACAACCGCGGGTCCTGACTATAATACGTCCGTGAACACCTTCTATCTCATCCGCACGATACCCATAATCCTGAACAGCGGCGATTTACGATTTCAGTCGTGGACTGTACAGGCGGGTTACTCTAATTTCACATATCCCCAACCGCTCACGAATGTAACGACGTATAATACTTCTTCTTTCACTGGTCAATAATCAACTATGCGACTTTTTGCGATTCGGTTTTTTTTTCTCTCTGAAAACGCTCTATATGTAGAAATTGAGAATCTCTGCCTTTGGGCACGACCTGAAGGCGGAGGAGGTTAAAAAATATGAAAAATGTTCAAACAAAGAAGCAGAGACTCTTTTTTGCTTTAAACAGAATTGAAGCAGAAATTGAAAAAAACCCGGTTCAGTCTTGTGCCGATTTTGTGTTTGTAATAGAAAATATAAAAGGAGGTGAAATTGTGAGGTGGATCGCGGGACGAGATGCCTATACAAAAAATGAACTTTATGCTGCGTTCCCAGGATTTTCTCCCCGTTTCCTCAGAGATTTATATAGGCAGGTGAATAAAATCGAAGGGCGAACACCGATCTTGATCGGCGGAAAAAGAAATGGCACGAAAGCCCCCGTGGTATACGCCCGCTATCCGCAGTTCTTTACGGAGTGGGCGCGGGAGCGGCGCATTAGTCCTTTTCTTTTAGTACAGGCAATCAAATATCTCAAAGAAAATAATTTGTGTGGGAATATAACGCTTGAAGAGGAAGAAAAATTTGGAAAGTGGCTTGCTCAAAATTCGCTCGGCAGTTGCCGATTTATTACTTATGCGCAAGACCCGTGCATCCCGGAAAACATAAAAATCAACAACGGCATCACCAGAAACGGGCACAAATTTCACCCCAAATTTCGAACCGGAATGTGGCGACATTATCTGCTATATGCTCTCACCGCGCGGCGCACGCTTCCCGCACTCCCGTTTCAGGTCAATGCTACGATTATCGATTTGATTGAAAAAACGAGACGCACGAACAGTTCGTGAATAGGCTACCTCACGCTAAAGCTGGGAGGCTCTCTCTATCCCTTAACACCACGACCGTAGTAATCAATCATGTGGATTTTTTCAATTCGGGTTTCTTTTTCTGAAAAATAACCAAAAATGCTATATATTTTTGGGTTCGTATTACAATATCGTGGAATACACAAAAATTCAAAAAACATTAACTGGAGATGGTACATCGAAAGATGTGCCTGTTTCCATATCAGACTTCACATTCGATAATCGGGGCACGGTTGCAGCAATCGACGGGATGTTTGCAGTAATGATAATAACAATCGGCATTGCGTTCTTACTCGCACTGCCTGGGTTAATTGGATTCTCTGCCGACATGCAGCAGGGATATGCAGTGACTTCGAAAAGCATCCAGGCAATGGATATTGCAAAAGCGATAATTTTCAGTCAGCAGGGCGAGTTTGCTGCGTTTGCATTTACCAGCGAGCTTCCACCGGACGATGGAAACACGCCGCCTGCGGGAACTTTTGAAGGGAAAATGCCAGACCAGTGGCTTGAGGACATTGGGATTACAACAGCCTATAATGATTTTTATGTTTATATGAAAACGCCTTCCATGCAAAAATACACGCCTGTTCTGAATGTTCAGGAATCATATGGAAGCATTTGGAATCCTGCTACATGGCTTGATTCGATAAAGAAATTCATATACAACCTCGAGTATGATTCTTTTGGCGGCGGCGAAAAGCAGCAGGGTAGATTTAATACGCAGATAACCACGGACAACGGTACGGTAATCCTGTTAGTAGTAAAAGGAAGCGATGAACTAACCAATACTTCGACGTAGTGCTGCTGGAATTTTTTTCCTTGCGTACATGGCGTTCTTTGCGGTTTACGGTATCGACAATTCAGAAAAGCATGTTATTTTCTTCGATGTGGATTTAAGAAAGAAAATATACGACCGATTGAAATAAATTGGAGCCTGCAGGGACATGCCCCGCAGGATTGTAACTAAAGTATGTGTCCTTTCGGAACATATTTTACAGGCTGTTCAGACCTGCACTCTTTATTATGACTCTTATGAGATATAAAAATTGCGGTGAGTTGATTCTGTTTTTAAAAAAGGATAGTAATAAGTGTGAGCAGGAAGTGAGTGGTGGTATCAAAAAAATTCACTGCCCACGACTGGTTAGTATATCAATAGTAGTATTTATAATTCACGCAGGGTCGGGGTCCAGCAATCATGTTAAAATTAATATCAATATGAACATAAACCATAAATAAGAACGGCGTGATAGTACCAGCCACATGACGGAAAAAAACAAGCATAACGGAAAACGAATACCGGACAGCAGTCACGGCACGTTATCTCTGATAATTGTAGTGGTTTTGCTTTTAACCGCACTAACGCTTGATGCAGTGCGGGCGCAGGCGCAGGAAGAAATTACTGCGCCGATTGATTCAAGTACGGTTCGTTCAACGGATGCTCATTTCAGAGCTGAAATTAATAATCCGTTTGATGATGCTGAAATGGAAATTTACATTCATTATTATACCGATAGCTATCCTGAACAGTTTTTTTATGTGAATGATTTTGTTATCAAAGATGAGTATATAAAAAGCGGCGAAGTTAAAACAACTGTGACTGTCCCGCAGGCAGCAATAAAAAAAGGAAAGAACTCAGTTGATGTCATATTCTATGAACCTGGTTTTGCAGATACCTTTACGGTTTATCCTGACTCAAAAGTTACTCTCAGGAAAATAACTCCATCCCTTTCACTGTCTCAGATAACAATCGAGCCAAAACCCATCGCAAACGAATCGGTACAGATAAAATCGGCGCTATCAAATAGTGGAAAAGGCGCTGCGAGTAATATTACTGTAATATTGTTATCGGGAGAAAAAAAAGTGGATGAAGAAAAAATTACAGGACTCAACCCGGGACAGTCGCAGCCCGTAATTTTTAACTGGACTGCTCCAGCAGGAATCTATGTACTGAAACTCGACATTTCAGCTTCTGGCGGATATGCCGTGGCTCAGAACGTAACGGTTGAGGTTGTGAAAGAAAATACAGCAATGCTGTCTCAGGCAAACATACATCAATGGTCGGGTAGGGATGATGGTACAAAGAGTGAAAAAGTGTTGTATTTCTTGATATTTACCATAGTGGTTGCAGCTATATTTTTTCTGGTAGCGCGTAGAATGGAAAAGACTACAGCCCCTATCAAAAATACCGGTGGAGCCGAAAGGAAAAAAGAAGGAGATGTAAACCGGCAGATAGGAACCGAATTTGACGACGAAAAAGAAGCTTTACTGAGCCGAAAAGGAGCAGGAAACTCATCTGGGATGAATAAAAAAAGGAAGTTGAACAGAAAACCGCCAATCAGCAGAATAGTAGTAGATGGCAGCAATGTTGCAAGAGCAGATTTAAAAGACGGCCAAGGATCTGCGGAACAATTGATAAACGCGTATACTTCTTTACAGAGAGATTATGATTTTGATGAAATAATAATTATAATTGGGTCAGGACTGAGATGGTATACGCCTGATTTTGAAAAACTTAACTATTTTATTGATTCTAAAGTCGTTCGAGAAGCCCCTGCTGGTGAAGATGATGATTTTTTCATCATTCAATTTGCTTTAGATAATGACATGCTCATCCTGACGAACGATAGATTCGTAGATTGGAAAGCGAGATATCCTGAGTTAGAGGTGCAAATTGAAATGCGACGTGTTGCGTTTATGATAAAACCGGATGGATCATTAAGCTTAGGCAAGTTTCCCGATTACAAGAAGGAAAGATACTGACAACACACAGGCAGAACGATAAAGATAGTAGAGAAGGACCATAAGTTTATGAACAAACGCTAATTGCATACATCGAAACACCGGGAAGAAAGCATAACAAACAAGATATATGAAGAAAACGCTGGAAAAAAGTAATTAGCAGCTTGTGTCCTCATATTTAAAATCCCGTCTCGCTACAAGGCTATAAGAAACTACATCAAAAATCAAGGAAGGTACTGGATGCCTGCAGAACCAAGAAAAAAAACATTATTCCTAATCTATCAATTGCTCTTGTCCCTCACGGAACAAGCCCCCGGTTTCAACCGGGGGTGATTGTCTTTTTCAACTGCTTGTATCCCGAATATATCATCACAACGCCGCCGATTGCAAGAAGAATCAACCCCATTCCGGGAGTTATACTCACCATCGCCGCAGCTGCCTGACCGAAAATACCGCCGCTTTCTGCAGCATTCGCTATCCCAACTTTTGCAACGGGAATTACCACTGCGGCTATAATAAGTCCGACGACTCCCGCACCCAGTACCAGTTTTGGCATAGCCTTCTTAAGAAGTGTGGGAATAATTCCAATAATACCAACAAGCAGCACGATCAGCGCAATATCCATATCAAGCCCGAGTATGTCTCTCGAACCGATTATCGGCACGCTGACCGATACATACGGAAGTATAAGTGAAAATAGCACCAGCAAAGGTCCTGCTATGGGTACGATTTTCTCTATAGCTGGCTGCTGTAAAGGCGTCTGCGCCTGCGTCTGTATTGAGGAAACAGTGCCCTGGCCTGCGCCGCAGTTCGGGCAGTACTTTGCATCCTGTATTTCTTTACCACATTGTTTGCAATACATTTTATATCACCGCTGGTTATTATTCTTATTAATATAAATACTACTATCCTCTGAAAAACCATTTTCGCTTTTTTTTGATTTGACGCAAAGGCAGCAACGATGAGATTGATAAAACTGTCAACTATATATATGAATGGAGAATATTAAAGAAAAACAAACAAAGAAATGGTGATAAAAAAATGAATGGTACAAGAACAAAAATTTGCATTGCAATCAGCGCATTGATGATTGTGTCTATATTTGCCGCCGGATGCGTTTCCCCAAACCAGCAATATACCACCAAGCAAATCAACGATATCAAAACAATTTATTTCAATTTAACTCCTCCAAACCTTGTGGAAAAAACTCATCCTGTCGTTGTGGAAAAAAGCGAGGTTAATGGTATCATGAACGATTTCTATGATGCACAAAAGAATTATCTGACCCAATATAAAAAATATCAGGTTAGGTGTGGAAACGACATATCTACTTTAGCATCGACATCAATGATTTTTGATAGTGTTTATAATGACACAAATACTGTGATTCTGAAAATGCCAGACCCGCAGGACTCTTCTAAGACAGTTTACTATTTATTTTTAACTAAATCCGGTGATGCTTTTCCACAACCGTATGATGGTTTGCAAGATCCAGTTGTTATCAACCCAAATGATCACTGGCATGTAATGAGTACGGAGCTTTGTTACCCTGTAACATATCCATAATGAAAGCATTGTGACTACGGAATCAATGGATAGAGAAAGCCTCGCCGATTAGGAAAAACTCGGGCTAATCCTTGCGACTTCAGCCGTGAGGGGACGTCACGTAGTGGTATATCTCTCCCCTGTTAATTCCTTTTCTTTTCCCAATTTTGACTGCACCCTCGGCGCTCTCCCCAGCTAAAGCCAGTGGGAGTTTTTTTACCACTTGACCCCGACGCTATAAATTCGTGCCTGCAGGGAGTTTCGCCTCCACTGGATTGTTTTTTTCTTTTATTCGGGCTTTTTTTTATCATATTCACAATACTGCTGTCCGACGGTTCACCCATGTGATAGTACGGGGGTTCAAAACCCATATATATGAACAATCTAATAATATCAGCATATGAAACACAAAAAAAAGAAAAAGAGGAGCTCTGAATCATGAAAGTTGTGTGTTTATCGGATCATATCACCCAGCATCTTAATGCAAAAGAAGAGGAGAGAGAGAAAAAATACGACGCGGCATGGAAAATATATGAAACTAAAATACGTGAGAGACAAAAAAAAATCAATGATAAAAGAGCCGTGCTATCGGATGCATGGAGAAAGAAAAAAATCATAAACATTGTGATAAATGCTTTTAAATGGTCTTTGGCAGTACTATCTACTAAACCAAGCGTGCCCATAAAAACAAGTGGCAAAGACGAAGACGATGTTATATGGGAGAGTGGGCTGATGGGAGAACAACTGGTAGCAGAGTATCTTAAAACAAATCTCAAAGGTCAATCACTCCTTCCTGAAAGGAAGGAGCATGTCCCGTGAGGGACATGGGCAACTGGTTGATTAGGAGGCATACAAAAACATGCAGCAGTTAGAAGAAAGAAATATATACACACCCACAGATGCTCCACAAGTCTG